>JAUIIF010000524.1 GCA_030431945.1 Bacteroidia bacterium
GGGCCAGCGGAACCAATAGTAAGTAGCCGATGCTCAGCAGACAGGCTTTAATGAGGGTCTTGGGCCAGCTTTGCCGGTAGACCCGCTTTAAGGCCAACAGAAAATAGCCTGCGGTAACTGCTATGCTCAGGAGTAATAACCAGTTGGAACTGAAAATGAGTAACTCCAGCACCGCAAAAAACTGGGTGATAAAAATGAAGGCGTGGGTATGCAGCGTGAAAATGAAGTGTTCCACGTACTTATGCTTCCGGCGGAGGTAAAAGAGTTTTAGCCAGGCGGCTGACAGGGGGACAAGGAGCACCAGCCCCCAGATGAGTTGTCCCATTAATGCGGTCAGGCCAGTCAACCCCAACCGGTTAAGCCGTATTATCTGCTTTATCTGGTACTGATTGATGGCCCCTTCAATCCCATACTTTTCAACGATTTCTGCAGGGGGTAATAGTTGCTCGTCATCATTGCTCAGGACAAACTCAGTACCGGCAAAATTCAGCCCGCCCCGGTACTCGAAATAACCGATGAACATGGAATCGTTAGGCTCGGCCAAATCATAACCAAGGAATTGCAGTAGCGAATCGCCGGCAATACGCACAATTTCCTCCGGGAAAGCAACCTGGAGACTATCCACACCAATGCGTAGCGCCTCACCAAACTGATGCGCATAAGCCCGTGCGCGACGTTGTTCCATGGATCGGTCCAGGCTTTCCCCTACGACCTGCGTAGTATAAAAGCTGTACGTTGCCACCAGCAGTACACCACTAACGAAAAATAACCTCAAAGGGTGAAAAAAGGGCTTTTGCCGGCCCCGGAGAAAATAAGTGGTGAGCCGGCCGGGAACCATAAGTGCGCCAAGCGTACGGAACAGGCGGTTGTCCAGGCTGAAGACCGTATCCAAAAAGTCGCCCAGCAACCGCCAAACGGTTGGTGGCCCCTGGTAAACCTTTTGCCCGCAGCCGGCGCACCATTTATCTTGCTGGCGCATGGGGTCTCCGCAGTTGGTACACGGGATGCGTTCCGGGGGGGTGGTTTCATCACGTTTCATTGGTCGGTTAAGATAAGGGTGTTTTGCTTGTGGTTAAGCCCTCTGGCGGCTTATGCCCCGGGCCATCGCCAGCTCACTCGCCGGCCAAAGCACGAGCTGATGCGCCCGACGGGAAAGCGATCCTCAACGGCCACCAAGCCGCTTCGCTAACCAGGTCGTTTCTCCCGTTTCGCCCCCCGGGCAAAGACTTTCAGGGACTGGTGAAATTCTTCACTTATTTCCTCGTCAGTCACCTTTTTTCGACCAATTTGACAACGGGGCAGACTGACCAACAGCCCCGCCGTCCGCCCGCTTTTCAAGCTCGCTAACCCTGAGGAACCATCCGGACGTCCGGAGTTCCGCCTAAAGATTTTAGGTGGATTCCGACTTACCGGCCGGCCGGCTTCCGGTTGCCGTAAGGCGTTAACCCGGCGAGGGGAGATAAAATGGCTGGATCAAAAGCATCAAACTTGAAGTCCCGCAAAGTAAAAGTGTACACATCCCGTGCCAGATTTTCCTTTGGCCGGCCTAACTGGATAACCACGGTAGTCGGGAAGTACGTGCCAATGGCCGTTTTTTGCCGCTTCGGGAATTGTACCGTACCGTTTCTCAGGCCGTTGGGCATGGGGAGGAAGTAATCCATAATAGTAAGTTCTGCCAGGTCGATGAAGCCGTCCGCCTGGTTGATGTAGAGCAACCATTGGTCATACGCTTTCTTTTGGGTGCCGTCGCCCCAGGTGACGAAGACGAGGTCGTATTGTTTGCCGTTGAAAGTGGTGTCTCCGGCATAGCGGATGAAGTCCGCCGTCAGTAAACGCAAGGGAGCCTCGGCCAGGTAATGGTAAGTCGCCAGGCCCCAGGGATAGCGCTTGCTGTTCAGGTCGGTTGCCGGGGCTGCTTTTCCGGCACGTTGGTAGGCCTGCCAGCTTTGTAATCCGTAAATTTTTCCCTGCTTGCGCCCCTCCAGGTACGCTGCCTGCCCGTCAAACGAGTCGGCCGCGAATCGGAACAAGATGTCTTTGCCCTTATTCCCGGGCAGGGGGTTCATGGGCATCATGGTCCAGAAAGGGGACCAATCGAAGTGAGCCGTCATTTCGTAAACGCTTACTTCTTTCAAGTGATGATAGCCCATTTTTTCGTTGGCCAGCTGGAGGAGCTGCCGCCCTTTCTCTTCGGCATCGGCTATCGCCAGGTTACGGAGGGCATCGGTTTTTAAATCAGCAATTTTGCAGGAGGTGATCGTCAGGGAGAGCAGAAGAAAGACCAGGTACTTGGTGATCGCTTGCATGAACAGGTTATTTTGCGTTTTGGCGAATTGCCGGGAGCAAAATTACCGGGGGGGAGCAGGCTGTGCTTGTTCGGTACGTCCAGCGATTTGGCTAATCGGTCCGCTGATTATTTGCTGTCCTCCACGCGGTAGGAGATTTTCCGTAGAATTTCTGAAAGGCCTTGGAAAAATGGGCCAGGTCCTGGAAGCCGGCTTCAAACGCAACTTCGGAAATGCGCAGGGTCGTGCGGCTGAGCAGCCGGGCGGCTTTTTCCAGCCGCCGTTGCCGGATGTAGCGGGCCGGCGGGCATTGGTAATACTGGGCAAAGGCCCGCTTAAAGGCCGAAAGGCTCATGCCCGTAAGGTGAGCCAATTCCTCCAGACTCAGATTGTTGAACAGGTTGGCTTCAATTACGGAAGTGAAATGAGGCGTATTACTGGTAAATAAGCCACTAATCAGCCTCCGCACGGCGCTCGCCTTGTCCGTCCGGGCAAGCAAAAGCAATAGCTCCTTGATCTTTAATTTCTGCAACTCATCACTGACCAATTCCGGATTCTGAAAATAAAAATCCAGGCTGCTGATGTAAGTAGTCAGGAGTGCGCTCGATTTGTACCGTTCGTAATGAATGGGTCTTATCCGATCTACTTCCTCCAGAAAATCCAGAAAGTCTTTATCGTAGATCATCCGCAGGACCTCCGGGTACAGATGAATCGCAATGGCCTGAAACCGGTCGCTTTTGCTGTTGGTCACAAACTCCGTCAGGTAGTTGCCACACTGTAACACCAGCCCCTCCTCAACGGGTTGCTCCAGCATTCCGGCAGGAGCGTAGGTACGGCTTTCCCCTTCTACTATGTAGTAAAAACAGGCTTCGTTTGACATGCTGACCGACCTCCGCAGCGGCGGGCAGCCGACTACTTTTTCAAACGTCAGTTTACCGGAAAGCTTAAAGGCATGGTGATCTATAATCATACTGGAAGGGCTAACGTGGCGGTTGACGGGCTAAGTAAATTGGCGAACGGTAAAGCTCCGCTTTCCTTCTTTGGCGAACTTGTCCGCACGGCCCGCTGATTAGTACATCAGGGTCAGCAAAGCCCGTTGCGCGCAATAACCTCCGCGTACCACCAGGCAGAATCCTTCGGGGTACGTTCCAAACTGGCAAAATCTACGTGTACCATCCCGAAGCGTTTATCATAGCCGCTTGCCCACTCGAAGTTATCCATCAATGACCAGACGAAGTAGCCACGCACATCAGCCCCCTGCGTAATTGCTTCATGGACGGCATTTATGTAGCCCTGCAGGAAGTCGATCCGCCGCGGATCTGCACAACGGCCGTCTATTACCTGGTCGGGCATGGCACAGCCGTTTTCAGTGATGTAAACCGGAGGGTTATCGTACCGGTCCTTAATCCAGAGCAACAGTTCCCGCAGGCCCCAC
>JAUIIF010000525.1 GCA_030431945.1 Bacteroidia bacterium
CCCTGGCCGCGCATTTCTTCGCCTTTAGCTTTTGCTGCTTCAGCTTTTTCCTTGCCCTGGCCCTGCATTTCTTCGCCTTTAGCTTTTGCTGCTGCGGCTTTTTCCTTGCCCTGGCCCTGCATTTCTTCGCCCTTGGCTTTCATCTCCTGCTTTTCTTTTCCCTTCCCCTGCCCCTGAGCGGCGAGTTGGGGAGTACAACAGAGCGCCACCAGCAAGCAGCAGCAGTAAGTGATGGTTTTTGTAATTGACATGGTAGTTTCTTTTTTGTTGGTGGGTGAAAAGGAGCTTACTGCTCTTCCGGGAAAAGGATATCCAGGGAGTCAAGTGCGTCGACGAGCTCGTCAGCGGCTTCCTCGACGTCTTCGACGGAGGTCTCCAGGTCTTCATTCAGCGCTTCCACGCGGGCGGCTTCGGCGTCTGCCGCCAGCTCGGCCTCGGAAGGACCGCTTTCGCCGCAGGCAGTAAATAGAAGGAACAGGCCTCCGCAGAGGATGGTGGTTAAACGTTTCATGGCGTGTTGATTTGGGTGAACGTTGGTTTTGAAAGTTACGTGCTTTTACCTGAGGGGCCGACGTAGCCTCCAGATGTACACTTCAGACGCAAGGGCCACTTTTAGTCACCACCAAAAGAAAAGCCCCCGGGTTAGGACACCCGGGAGCTTAATCAATCATTACTTTTAGTGGCGGACCTACTGAGCAGCTGCCAACAGGTTGCCCATATCGACCTTCGGGCCGATGAAGGCCGCGAGGTCTTCGATCTTTACTCGCTGTTGCTCGAGGGTATCCCGGTCCCGGACGGTAACGGTGCCGGGGGCTTCGCCGTCTTCCAGGGTGTCGAAGTCGACGGTAATACAGAAGGGGGTACCAACGGCGTCCTGGCGGCGGTAGAGCTTACCGATGGCGCCGGTATCGTCGTACTGAACGTCGAAACGGAAGCGCAGGTCGTTGAAGATGTCCTTGGCGATTTCAACGATCCGTGGTTCATTCCGCTTCAGCGGCATGATGGCGGCCTTGATGGGCGCCAGCGCCGGGTGTAGCTTCATGACGTCGCGGACGTTGTTCGGATCGTCCTGGCCGGGCACCGTTTCGGTGCGCAGGGCGTGACTCATCGTCGCCAGGAAAAGGCGGTCGGCCCCGATGGAGGTTTCGAGGACGTAGGGGACGTAGCTTTCCTTGGTTTCCGGGTCGAAGTACTGGAGCTTTTTACCGGAGAGCTCCATGTGGGCGCCGAGGTCGAAGTCCGTCCGGCTGTGGATACCTTCCAGCTCTTTGAAGCCGAAGGGGAAATCGAACTGAATGTCAACGGCCGCGTCGGCGTAGTGGGCCAGGTTATCATGATCGTGAAAACGCAGCTTATCCGCCGGGTGGCCGAGTGCGAGGTGCCACTTCATGCGGGTTTCCTTCCACTTGTTGTACCACTCCATCTGGGTGCCCGGCTGAATGAAGAATTGCATTTCCATTTGCTCGAACTCCCGCATCCGGAAGATGAACTGGCGGGCCACGATCTCATTCCGGAAAGCTTTACCGATCTGGGCGATGCCGAAGGGGAGCTTCTGGCGGGTGGACTTCTGTACGTTCAGGAAGTTGACGAAGATGCCCTGCGCCGTTTCCGGCCGCAGGTACAATTTACCTTCCTCGCCGGCAATGTTTCCGAGCTGCGTGGAGAACATGAGGTTGAACTGGCGTACTTCCGTCCAGTTGTCCGAGCCGGTATCCGGGTCTTTGATACCCAGGTCCGTCAGCATCTGGCCGAGTTCCTCCATATTGCCGTCGGTCATGGCCTGTGCCAGGCGCTTGCTTACGGCGTCCATTTCTGCCTGGTAGCGCAGGACATTACCGTTGGTCCGGCGATATTCGGCCTCGTCAAAAGCATCACCAAAGCGTTTTTTGGCCTTGGCTATTTCTTTGTTGAGTTTACCTTCTACCTTATCGATGTAGTCTTCGATCAGTACATCGGCCCGGTAGCGCTTCTTGCTGTCCTTATTGTCTACCAGCGGATCGTTGAAGGCATCCACGTGGCCGGAGGCCTTCCACGTCTTGGGGTGCATAAAGATGG
Source organism: Bacteroidia bacterium (assembly GCA_030431945.1). Classification (GTDB taxonomy): domain Bacteria; phylum Bacteroidota; class Bacteroidia; order Chitinophagales; family Saprospiraceae; genus Neolewinella. Next base: position 2,056 of record JAUIIF010000525.1, read on the forward strand.
CTGCATCGAGGCCGACGATGTTGTCGTGCAGCTGCACCATGGAGCGCCACCAGTATTCCTTCAGGTTGTTCTTCAGCAGGACGCCCAGGGGCCCGTAGTCGTAGGCGGCGCCGAGGCCGTCGTAGATCTCGGAGCTTTGGAATACAAAACCGTAATCCTTAGCGTGGGCGGTGAGCTTCTTGAAGTCAGCAAAAGTGGTTGACATGGGGCTATGTTACTTTAATAAGGCCGCAAAGATAACGAAATGGCAAAGAGTGGTAAACGTAAGCTGACGGATGGTGGCAAAAGTTGCGGATCGGAAGTTTTTAGTGGCGCGGCCGCAGGTGCAAAGAAACAATCAGGAGCGATGGTAACATCGTCGTTTTACTCAGCAGGCTGCTGTCCTCAACCCTGCACCTGCGGCCGCGCCCGCCTCCCCTTAGCTGTTTTGTCCGAAAAAAATAGGGGTTCGTTGCAACTCCCCCGTCAACACCCTATCTTCGCCAGCGAAAATTCGCTAAACGTATTTCCCAAAGAAAAATGACGATGTGTCCGGCCCGGACGAAACAAATTTTGGGATAAGCTGTAGAATCTAAAATCTAAGCCACAACATGACTTACCGCCTTAAAAAAGTAGCCGTTCTCGGATCAGGAGTAATGGGATCAGGTATTGCCTGCCATTTTGCGAACATTGGTCTGGACGTACTGATGCTGGACATTGTACCCTTCAACCTCTCGGAGGAAGAAAAGAAGGATCCGGTGAAACGCAACAGCATTGTTAATGGAGCGCTGGCCGCTGCCCTGAAATCAAAACCGGCCGCGCTTTTCAAGCAGGACTTCGCCCGGCGGATCACTACCGGGAACTTTGACGATGACATGGAGCAGATCAGCGAATGCGACTGGATCATTGAAGTCGTCATCGAAAAACTGGAGATCAAACAGCAAGTCTTTGCCAAAGTGGATAAGTTTCGCAAGGCGGGCTCCCTCGTTACTTCGAATACTTCCGGTATTCCCATTAAGATGCTGGCGGAGGGCAGAAGTGAGGACTTCCAACAGCACTTCTGCGGTACGCACTTTTTCAATCCTCCGCGCTACCTCCGTCTCTTCGAAGTTATTCCGCACGCTGGCACCAAGCAGGAAGTGATTGACTTCTTCATGCACTACGGCGATGTCTACCTCGGCAAGCAGACCGTTTTATGTAAGGATACCCCGGGCTTTATCGGTAACCGGATCGGCGTCATGTCCGGTGTCCAGATGATGGACCTGACGGTGAAGTACGACATGACGATCGAAGAAGTTGATGCCATCACCGGCAGCCTGATCGGCCGGCCCAACACGGCAACGTACCGGCTGCAGGACCTGGTGGGCATCGATACGAGTGCCAAAGTATCGGCCTTCGTAATGCAGAACGTTACGGACGATGAGTACATTGAACTGGTGAAGGGCAAAAAGCAGCCCGAGTTCATGCACCACCTGCTCAATAATAAGTGGTACGGCAACAAATCCGGCCAGGGCTTTTACAAGAAGACCAAGGAGCGGGACGAGAACGGCAAGAGCATCATCCATGCCCTCAACCTGAAGACGCTCGAATACGCGCCGGCCACCAGGCCGCGCCCGGCCATCGGGAAGGCGAAGATGATTGAAGATATGGGCCGGCGGATGCAGGCCATCGTTAGTGGA
>JAUIIF010000526.1 GCA_030431945.1 Bacteroidia bacterium
ATCGCGCTCGAGTGCCCCCGTCGGCAAACCGGTCAGCTGGGGCAAGACCCGGGCGCGGTAGGCATAGATACCCAGGTGTTGCAAATGTTTGCCGTGGGTGATCCACTGCCCGACGGGCACGTCCCGCAAGTAGGGGATCGCGTGGCGGCTGAAGTACAGCGCCCGCCCGGCATCATTACGCACCACTTTCACCACGTTGGGGGAAAGGAGGGCTCTTTCGTCGGTAATCGGGTGGGCCAGAGTAGCAATATCCACCTGCGGATCCGTGAACGGAGCTAAGACGGCCTGGATTTGACGCGGGTCGATGAAGGGTTCGTCTCCCTGCACGTTGACGATGATTCGGGCCGCCGGATAGTGCCCGGCCACCTCCGCTACCCGGTCCGTTCCGCTGGGATGGTCGCTGCGGGTCATCAGGGCTTGCCCCCCGAAGTCGAGGACGTGCCCGCGGATGCGTTCGTCATCGGTAGCGACAATCACCTGGTCAATGCCCCCGGTTGCCTGCACCCGCTCCACCACGCGCCGGATCATTGTCTTCCCCGCAAGGTCCGCCAGGGGCTTACCGGGGAAACGGGTGCTGGCGTAACGTGCTGGAATGACGGCGATGATCATAAATCAGGAGGGGTTATCAGTGGGGTGGTGGCTAGTACCCCAGGATTTGCAGCATTGATTCTGCGGTCTGCTTGGGGTGTAACACCCGGTCGACCAGGTTGCCGGCACTATCGAGGTCAATGATGATGTGCTGGGGGCTGGGGATCATACAGTGTTTGATCCCGCCGTATCCGGAGATGTTGTCCTGGTAAGCACCGGTATGGAAGAAGCCGAGGTAAAGTGGTTCCGCATCGTCAGGTTTATTGATGGGCAGGTAGACCTGACTTTCGTGAATCTCACTGTTGTAGTAATCAGAGTTGTCACAGCTGAGCCCTCCGATGTTTACCCGCCGGTAATCATTATGCCACTTGTTAACGGGCAGGAGGATGAACCGTTCGCCGATGCCCCAGGCATCGGGGAGGGTAGTCATCAGCGAGTTGTCGATCATATACCACATCTCACTGTCGTTCTGCTGTTTCTGCGCCAGCACGGAAAAGATGGTCGCTCCGGATTCCCCGACCGTGTATTTTCCGAATTCCGTAAAGATGTCCGGTTCCGGCACCTCCAGCTCTTCGCAGGCCTCCAGAACGTTGGAGACGATTTCCCGGACCATGTATTTGTAGTCAAATTCAAAGCCGAGGCTGTTCCGAATGGGCATTCCGCCCCCAATGTTGAGGGCGTGCAACTGTTCACTTTCCTGCTTCAGGTTGCCGTACAGGCGGACGGCTTTTTTCAGTTCGCCCCAGTAGTAGAGGCTGTCCTTGATCCCGGTATCGACAAAGAAATGGAGCATGTGCAGCTCCAGTTTCGGGTGGTCTTTGATTCGTTCCCGAAACAAAGGCAGTACATCCGCTTCCCGCAGTCCGAGCCGGCTGGTGTAGAATTCAAAATTGGGTTCTTCCTGGGTGGCCACCCGAATACCAATTTTGGCGACGCCTTCCACGTGTTGCTCATAGTAGTCCAGCTCGTGGGTATTGTCGACAACGGCAATGATGTTTTCGAAGCCGTCGTTCATCAACCCGACGATGCCTTCCAGGTAGTTCTCCGGCTTAAAGCCGTTGCAAACGATGTAGATCTTTTTGTCGATCTTTCCCCGCTTCAGCAGGGTCCGGATCAGGTTGATGTCGTAAGCTGAACTGATTTCCAGCTGCACTTCGTGGTCCAGGGCTTCTTCCACCACGTGCGCGAAGTGACTGCTTTTGGTGCAGTAACAGTAATGGTAATTCCCCGCATAGCCCTGGCTGCGCATGGCCCGCCGGAACAGGTTACGAGCTTCTTTGATTTTCCGACCGATGCTCGGCAGGTACGTTAATTTCAAGGGCGTACCGTACTTCTTGATCAGGTGGATCAGCGGAATGTTGTTAAAGGTGAGGTATCCGCCTTCCAGGTCGAAACCATTTTGTGGAAAGTAGAAGGTCTGGTCAATGAGATCAAGGTACTTGTTGGCCACTAGCGGGTATTATTTAGGGGGGCGAAGATAGCTCTTGTCCCATCGGTTTTTACAAATTTTTCTTGTAGCTAAGGGGAATTGGCAAGAAGGTGAGGTTCCTTGGTCCGGGCGGGCGCGCAGCGGCCTGCTGCCGTTGTTGGCCATCTGCCAAAAGGCGCTTTGCTAACGCATCCTGCAGCGGGAGCGCCAGAGATTTTCCGGCGTGTCGGCCGGCGAGGGGGCAGGAACGGATTAGGGCGCGGCCGCCGGTGCAAGGTTGTGGCCGTAAGGGGGCAGGGGAGGACAACAGGGGAACTACCGTTTGCTCGGCTCCAGGCTCAGGGTCTTGCCCAGCAGGGTGCCGCGCTCAAATTTGCCGTCGGTTACCAGGAGTATTTCGCCCATGGAACCAAACTTGATGCTGGAATCCACGGCTAAGACCTTCCCGTTGAAGAAACTCTTAATGGCATTGAAAGAAGTGTGGCCGACGACCATTTTGGTTGCCTTTACCTTTTTCAGGATGCGGTCGATGTCTTTTTCCGAAAAATCCTTTTCCAGGAAATAGCCCCGGTACCAGAGTGGTCCGCCCTCTCCGTAGAGTAATTCCAGGTGGTCGGTACTGTACGAAGCGACCTCGGCATTCTTGCCGAGCAGGAACTTATGGTAAAGCTTGTTCATCTCTTCGAGGGTCCGGATTTTACCCACCAGTTCCTTACTCAAACCACCATGGACAAATACCATGTCGTTGATTTTGACGGTTAATGGCAGCGAACGAAGCCAGCGGCCCAGGTAGCTGTCGGGACCGTACAGTTTTTGGTAAGGAACCTGCAATAAAGCACCCGTGATCAGGTAGCGCTTATGGATGTAGCGGATATCTCCTTCCATGATCATGGTTTCATGGTTGCCAAGCAGGAAATGGACGCGGCCACCGGCCGCGGCAGCTTCCAGTTGCAGGTTGTAGATGAGCCACAGTACTTCGCTGACCTGATCCCCGCGATCAAAAATATCTCCTACTACGACAAAATGACCTTCCCCGAAGGACCAGTGTCCGGCCTCATCAATAACGTCGTGGCTGCGCAGTAGCTTGAAGATAACGTCGTACTGTCCGTGAATGTCGCTCACAATGGCGAGCTTCTTTACCCCGGAAAAGGTGACGCAATGGCTGTACTGAAAAGTAGTATCCGGGCGAATCGTTTCCGGACGGAAAGCTTTCATTTTCGGCAGATCAGCAATATTGGCCTCGTTCCAGACCAGTTGCCCGGCTTTTCGCTCTTCCGGCCAGGCCCAGTTTACCGTCAGTTGATCGTCTTCGTCGTAGAGCAGGTAAGGGCCATCCGGATGCAGGTGCTCATGTTCTGCCTGTGCATTGACAAAGGAAGTTAAGACAAGTAGGGAGAACAGGAGAATGTATTGCAAAATCGACAAGATGACTGATGGTATTAGGACAACAACAGCACTTACAGGTTAAGGGTTTGTTATCTGCCTGTTCCCAAACCTTAAAATGCACCGGCGTCCGCGCCACAAAGATGCTAATTTGTTGTAAAACTCCGGCGAATGGAGAAACGCACGTCTGCTGTGCCCATACCGGCCAACTATTCCCGATTCCCTGGGGTAGACCTCCGCAGACGAAAGTTTTGGGTATTTTGTAAGCAAAGTGCTTTTTTTGCTGATTTATGTAGTTTTTATTC
>JAUIIF010000527.1 GCA_030431945.1 Bacteroidia bacterium
CCTCGACACTGCCTTCCGTCGCCCCGGTCGTTTCGACCGCATCATCTTCGTGCCGCCACCTGACGAGGCCGGGCGGGCCGCCATCCTCAAACTGAAGCTGGAGGGGAAGCCGCAGGACAAAATTGACTTTGCCAGGGTAGCTAAAAAGGCAAAAGATTTCTCCGGGGCAGACCTGAACGCCGTGGTGGACATTGCCGTTGAGCATATTTTGGAAGAGGCCATTAAAACCGGGGCGCCCCGTCCTATCTCCACCAAAGACTTACTCGCCGGGGTAGACCGGCACCGGCCCTCTACGGCTGAGTGGTTTACGACGGCCCGTAACTACGCCATGTTTGCAAACAAGGGAGGGCTGTACGATGACATCCTCAAGTACCTGAAATAAGCTGTCGATCACCGTTACCTTCTCCTTCGTTATAACAAGACTAAATGCAACTCAACGCGCTCCTCGAACGTCTCCATCAACTACAATCCCAGGCTCGGTGGGGGGAGAGCAAACAGCTGTTGGAAACTTACCTGGCAGACTATCCTAACGATACGGTGGCCCAGCTTTACTACGTGCAGACGGTGGCTAACCTGGGGGAGAAGCAACTCGCCCGCAACCTGATCGGGCCCATCCTGGCGGAGCATCCGGATAACCCTACGGTCCTGCGCCTGGCGGCGATCGTCGAACTCAACGATGACAAGCCGGAAGTGGCCGAGCGCTACGGCCGCCAATTGCTGCTGATGGACGCCGAGGATGACGACGCACTGGTACTGATGGCAAAAATTAAACTCGATCAAAGAAACTACGACGCTGCCCTTGGTTTCGCGGACCAGGCGCTCGCCATCGATGCCCAGAATACCGAGGCACTCAACCTGAAAATTTATATTGGCGGATTCCTGGGGAAAACGGATACCGAACAGACCATCGCCGAGGCCCTGCACGTCAACCCTGAGGATAGTGGCACCATCGCCAATCACGGCTATCAACTGTTGCGGGAGGGTAAGGTGGAACAGGCGCTGGAGCGCCTGCAGTACGCCCTGAGCCTCAACCCCCAGAATCAACTCGGCCGGTACGCAATGCTGGAAGCCCTGAAAGCCCGTTTCTGGCCCTATCGTTTGTACTTCAAGTATAAAGAAGGGATGTCAAAGCTCTCCGGTGGTGCCAGCTTCGGGATTATGATTGGGCTTTGGTTCGGGGTTAACTACCTGAATCGCCTGGCCGGCCAACGGCCGGCCTGGGCGCCTTACCTCCTCCCACTGGTGTACCTGATGGTGGGCTTGTTTCTCCTGACCTGGATCATCGATCCCATCATGAATTTTTACCTGCTGACCAATCGCTACGGGCGTCTGCTGCTGGATAAGGAAGATAAAATCATGGCTTCCCTGGTGGGTGGCTCCCTCGGGCTGGCCTTGCTGTGCCTGGTCGGGTACCTGGTATGGGGAGGTGCGCTTTTACAGGGATTGGCCTTTGCCTTCCTGCTCCTTACCATCCCGCTGGGCAGTTTTTTACGCCCGGTGCGGCAAAAGCAAAAAACGATGTTGACGGTGTACACCGTGGCCCTGGTCATCACGGGTATCGGTGGATTGCTGATCGCAAATGGCTTCATGGTAAACGTGGCCCTTTTTGGGCTGTTGGCCTACCAATTCATTCTTAACGGCATGGCGGCCCGCGAAAGCGGCCGCACCTTCGGAGAATAAACCACGGTGCCCCCTCCGTTACTTGCTGGCCAGCCGGATGGCCATTAGCAGTTCGATCATTTCTTCTTCCGTGTTATACATGCCGGGGGATACGCGTACGGCGTCCCCCCGGTAACTGACCTGCAAATTCCGTTTAGCCAGTTCTGCCGCCAGGCGCTCCTGCTGAAGGTGTGCCGGCAGGCGTAAGCCCACCAAATGCTGTGCCCTGAGGGTGGGGAGGCTGACCGAGAGGGACCGGAGGTGATCCTCTACGGTCGCCCATAATCGGGCGCAGTACTGCTGAACGTTTTCCGGCCCCCAACTCAGCACCTGTTGCAGGGCTGCCAACTGCATCGGCGCCATGAGGAAGTTGGAATGTTCACCCACGGCATACCGACCGGCCAGTGGCCGGTACTCCGTTTGGTAATTTACCAGGTTGCGGAAGTCTTCGCTCCCGGCCCGGTTGATCCAGTTTTCTTCTAACGGGGTTCCTTCGTCCATTCTTTCCCCGTAGTAGGCATACCCACAACCGTAGGGCCCGAGCAGCCATTTATAACCGGCACATACGAGCACATCGGGGCGGATAACCTGTACGTCAAACGGAAAGGCGCCGACGGATTGGGTGCCATCAACGATCAGCCAGGCATTGACTTCATTGGTCCGGTCCCGCAACGTCTGCAAATTAAAGAGGGACCCGTCCGCCCAGTGCACCTGGGCAATGGCTACGGCAGCGGTGTTGGCATCGATGGCGGCAGCTACGCGGTCCGACCAGGAGTCGGCCGCCCCGGCCTCCGGCCGGGCAATGACCTTGAGTTCAGCGCCATTTTCCTTGCACTTCTCCGCCCAGACGTAGTAGTTACTGGGGAACTGGTCTTCCACGACGATGATGTTCTGGCCGTACGCCAGGGGCAGGTTCCGGGCCGCGGTGCTCAGCCCGTAACTGGCTGCTGGAATAAGGGCTATCCGGTCAGCCTCGGAGCAATTGATGAGTTGGGCAAATGCTTGCTTGAGTTGCCCGACGGGGCCGAAAAATTCCGCAATGGGCATGCCCGCATTTTCTTCGCGCCAGCTGATGGCGTTCCGTCCGGCTTCGGCAACGGCGTGTAATTGGGGTGCCCTGCTGGCACCGTTCAGGTAACCGGCAACGGCCTTCTCGGGAAATAAGTGACGCTGGCAGGATAAGGCAGGCTGGGAGTTGGTGGTCATTGGGTGGAAACTTTGGCGGAGGGGAAGATACGTCGCCGTGAGGAAGTCGTCTTCCTCTTTGCACCTGCGTGCCCGCCTACTTCCGCTACCTTCACCCGGCAAAATCCACCACCCCCACCCGTAAAACGAACCAAAACCCCTTCGGCAGGTTCCACCAGTATTCTTTTACCAGAACCTGCCCCCGCATTGTCCACCCACCTACTCTTGCTTTTTTTTGCCGGCTTAGCCTTTTTAGGGACTTTTCTGCTTCCCCCGCTGCTGCGAAACAAGCTGCTGAGCCTGCCGATCATCTACGTGACGTTCGGTTTCCTGGTGTTCAATTTGCCACTGGACTTGCCGCTCCTCAGCCCGGAAGATCAACGTTTTGACCGGCAGCTGATGGAATACATCACCGAATTCATCGTAATCATTTCCCTGGCGGGGACCGGCCTGAAAATGAACCGGGCACCGGGTTGGAAATCCTGGTCGACGGGCTGGTATTTACTCGGAATTGCCATGCCGCTGACCATTGCCCTGATTGCCCTCCTTGGCTGGGGATGGTTGGGCCTGGCCCCGGCTTCCGCTATCCTGTTGGGGGCGGTGCTTGCTCCTACCGACCCGGTTCTCGCGGCCAATGTACAGATAGGCCCGCCGGAAGACGATACTCCTGAAGACGAAGTCCGCTTCGGCCTGACCCTGGAGGCTGGTCTGAACGACGGACTGGCCTTCCCCTTCGTTTATCTTGCTATCGCCCTGGTGCCGGCAGCTAATCTCTCAGGCACCTTACTTACCTGGGCGTGGTGGGACCTGGGCTACCGGGTAGCGGTAGGAACGCTCTGCGGCTACCTGATGGGTAG
>JAUIIF010000528.1 GCA_030431945.1 Bacteroidia bacterium
TTCAATTTTATAACCGGCCTTCGGCACCTTATCCATTTCCATTCGGCCCTGCGCCCCTACGAACAGGAACTCGGTATCCGGACGGAGCCGTTTCAGCTCGTCCGCAATGGCAATGGCCGGGAAGATATGACCGCCGGTACCACCGCCACTCACGATCACGCGCAGCGGCTTCGTGTGCTGGTCTGTATTACGTGGCATCTGCGGTTACGGCTTCGATGTACTTCGAGACGGAAAGAATGATCCCGAAAGCGACACAGGTGAACAATACGGAAGTTCCGCCCATCGAAATCAGGGGCAGGGTCAATCCGGTGACGGGCAGTAAATCCAGGTTAACGGCGATGTTGAAAAATGCCTGCAAGAGCAAGGCCAAGCCAATACCAAAGGCCACCATCGCCCCGAAGGCTTTGGAGCTCTTGGTCACCAGCCTTACAATCCGGAAGAAAAGCAGGACGTACAGGGAAATCACGGCGATGCCCCCTACGGCCCCATACTCTTCCACAATGATGGCGTAGATAAAGTCGGCATAAGCGTAAGGGACGTAGTTCCGCTCCGTGGAATTTCCCGGCCCTACCCCGAAAATGCCACCGTTTGACATGGCAATCTGTGCCTTCGTGATCTGATAACGATCATCGGTACTGGCCATATCCGGATTGAAATACGTCTGTACCCGTTTTTCCCAGGTGGTTGCCCGGGGAATCAGGGTCGGATACTTGCTGGCCACCATTACCATGAGGCTGAAGACCGAAATACCGAGTAAAATCAGCATGATGACGTACTGCATGGCCACACGCCCCACGACCATCATCAGGATGCAGATCAGGAACAGCATCAGGGCCGAAGACAAGTCGTTGATGGCAATCAGCATACAGATACCGATCACCGGAGCGATAATGGGCAGGAAGGCTTCCTTGAAATCCTTGATCACATCCTGCTTGGAGCCGATGGAACGGGCTACGAAAACGATCAGGGCCAGCTTCGCAAAATCTGAGGTCTGAAAGGTGAGGCCGATAAAGGGGATCTGCAACCAACGCTGCGCATTGTTAATCACCGGCCCAAACCACATGGTTGCCAGCAGTAACACAAAGGCAACCACCAGCAGGCCCGGCGCCCACCGGCTGTATTTGGTATAGGCCAGCAGGTGGCAAATGTAAATGACCACGAGGCCGAAACCCAGAATCATGCCGTGCTTAAAGAGGTAGAAACTGACTTCCCCACTCCGCTCCGCGTACGCCAAGGTAGACGTCGAGCTGAAAACGGAGACCATAGAAATGATCGCTAAAAGGACGACGATGGCCCAGATGACGCGGTCACCCCGTAATTCCGTCGCTATGCGTGTGGAGAGGTTCATGCGTTCAGATTTTTAACGGCCGCCCGGAACTGGTCCCCGCGGTCGATGTAATTATTGAATAGGTCAAAGCTGGCACAGCAAGGGCTGAGCAGGATTGTATCTCCCTGCCGGGCTATTTGGTGGGCGAATACCACCGCCGCAGCGGCACTGCTGCACTCCAGCAACGTTTTTACTTCCCCGGTAAAAGCTTCCACCAGTTTAGTATTGTCTTTGCCCATACAGATCAGGGTATGGACATTTTCCCGGACCAAAGGCAGCAGCACATCGTAGTCGTTGCCTTTATCGGTTCCTCCGGCAATCCAGACGGTGGGCCCCGTCATTGCTTCCAGGGCGAAGTAGGTAGCGTCCACATTGGTGGCTTTACTATCATTGATCCAGGTGCGTTGGTCGGCAGTTGGAATAACCTCCATCCGGTGGGGTGCCGGCAGGAAGCTGTCCAGGGCCAACTGGATTTCCTTTTCGTTCACGCCCAACTGCAGGGCGATGCGGATGGCGAACAGCGCGTTCAGACCGTTGTGGCGGCCGCGGAGGCGGCCGGTTCCCAGGGTAAACTCGAAGCCATCGACGAAGACGCTGCCGTCCCTGACGTCATCATCCGAGATGGTCGTCAGATTGGTGTCGATTTTTTGGCGGCGGAGCGCTGGTGCAATAACGGTTGGATCAGCCAGGACGAGCAGCTGGTCATTCAGTCGCTGGTTCTTGGCGATGGAGACCTTGCTGTTGGCGTACTTGTCCAGGTCGTAGTCGTACCGGTCCAGGTGGTCCGGCGTGATGTTCAGGACCGTAGCGATGGAGGGCCGGAAATCAACCATGCCGTCAAGCTGAAAACTGCTGAGTTCCAGAACGTACACCTCGGCCGGGTCGTGCTCCAGCAACAGGCGGGCAAAGCTGTCACCGAGGTTGCCGCCGGCGCAGGCGTTAACGCCGGCGAAGTCGAGCAGGTGGTGCGTCAGCATCGTGGTCGTTGTCTTACCGTTGCTGCCCGTGATGCCGACAATTTCACACCCCTTAGGGGCAAACCGGTACGCAAATTCAATTTCACTGATGACGGGCTTCCCCGCATTGCGCAGCTCGACGATCAGTGGGATATGGTCAGGAATACCGGGACTTTTAACTACCTCGTCAGCCGCAAAGATGCGTTCTCCCGTGTGTTGATTCGTCTCGAATGCGATGCCTGCTTCCTCCAGTTCGGCCAGGTACCGGGCATTGCCGGGGCCGGCATCAGATACGAAGACGGCATACCCCTCCCGTTGCGCCAGCCGCGCCGCGCTTACGCCGGATTCGCCGGCTCCCAGGATGACTATATTTTTCTTCGTATTCATTTTTATGATTTGAACCGCCGGTTTTGGCCGGCGCTTTTTTTAGCGTAGTTTGAGGGTAAGAATCGTCGCCACGGCCAGCAACAAGCCCACGATCCAAAAGCGGATCACGATTTTGGTTTCCGGCATGCCCAACTTTTGATAATGGTGATGCAGTGGCGACATCAGGAAGATGCGCCGCCCCTCCCCGTATTTCTTTTTTGTGTACTTGAAGTAGCTGACCTGCAGGACGACGGAAAGGTTTTCGACGACAAAAATTCCGCAGAGGAGAGGGAGTAAAAGTTCTTTCCGCAGCAGAATGGCCAGGGCAGCAATGATTCCGCCCAGCGCCAGCGAACCGGTATCGCCCATAAATACGGTAGCGGGAAAACCATTGTACCAGAGAAAACCCAGACACGCCCCGAGCAAACAGGCACTGAAGATCACCAGCTCCTGGGTGCCCGGTAAATGCAATACCCCGAGGTAATTGGCAGCGATGGCATTGGAGCTGACGTAGGCAAATACGGCCAGCACCGCAGCAATGATGGCGGAGACCCCGGTGGCTAAACCATCCAGGCCGTCCGTCAGATTGGCGGCGTTTGAAATGGCCGTCACGATAAAGACCATGAAGGGCACAAAAATTATCCAAACCAGCGCAGCCCCGATGTTAAAGATGTTCTCGTAAGCCATCTGGCTGTTTTTCACGAAGGGGACATTCGTCAGCGTCGTCCGGTAATTGGCGCGGCTGACGGTGGCGCCGCCAGCGTTCGCCACCGAGGAGATGTCTCCGACCCGATCGGCCTCCGTCAGACCGATGGCCGTTGCTTCCGCTACGTCCATACGCACGGTCACCTGCTCACTGAAGAGCATCACTACGGCAATCAGAATACCCAACCCCACCTGCCCGGCGATTTTGAATTTTCGCAGCGTCGCCCGTCTTGCGTTCACACCTCGACCGCTTAGCTCCGGGAGAGCCCGACTGACCAGCCATCGCCGCCGACGATTTGGGATCGCCGCTATGACCGCTATTGCCTGGCTGGTCATGATCGCGCC
>JAUIIF010000012.1 GCA_030431945.1 Bacteroidia bacterium
CAGCTTACTCTGCGCGTAGTACTTGGAGCCATTATAGGCCTTCTCCCCGTGTTCTCCTCTGAGGCTCCCGAAGTCCACTCCCCCTTTCTTGTGCAGGGCACTGCTTACGTTGATCACCCGGCTACAAAGCCGGCAACAGCGAATGGCGGGCATTAAAGCCATCGTCAGTAAAAAATGCCCCAGGTGATTGACGCCAAACTGCAGCTCGTAGCCATCCTGCGTAAGCTCCAGGCTATCCGTGTAGCAGCCGGCGTTGTTGATCAGGACGTCCAGTTTAGGGTGCTCCGCCAAAAATTCATCAGCGGCCGCCCGAATGGAAGCGAAACTTGCCAAATCAAGTGGGAGGGTATCAATATGGTGGTTACCGGTTTTCTCGGTAATGGCCTGGGCGGTTTGTTGTGCTTTAACTTCATCCCGGCAGGCGAGCACCAGATGCGCGCCGCGGCCAGCCAGCCGTTCGGCGGTAGCCCGGCCGATCCCGTCGTTTGCTCCCGTGATGAGAATGGTCTTGTCTTTCATAGCAACGGATGACATAACACGGCAAGTGAGGATCAGGTTGTCGGGGTTGCCAGGATGTCGGGCTTCCGGAATTTTAAGCGACCGCTGCTTTGCGGTGGCCCGGGCAGAAATTGGCTGGGTTTTGCCTGCCTCCGTCCCTTGCCCGCACCTGCGGCCGCGCCCATACATATGGACGTCAATGAAAGGAGGAAGCCTGGCTCAACCGTCCTGCGCACCTGTTCCGGCAGTGCTCGTTTTATTTATTGGCCCTGGAGCCTTTTGCCCGTTCCAGCCATCCCTGGCCGGCAGTTACAGGATCAGGCTGGCTTCGCGGCGGATGGCCGCCTGGCCTACGCCGATAGCATCCTCCGGCTGGCGGCTACTCATCAGCCGCAGCCGGCTGGCGACCTGCTCGCCGCTTTCAGCTCCTTCGGCAGCGCGGACAATTAACTGGCTTACGTTATCCCTTGCCTGGACCATGATGGACCAGAGGGCGTCACTGACGTAGATTTGCTGGGTCACGTTATACTCGAATTCTTCCCGGATGGTCAGTAGCAAATTGGCCGTATACTGTTTGGCTCCGGAGCCGGCTGGTGCCGGCTGCCGCAATAACAAATTGGGCACATTGATCCGTTCCAGCATCAACGTCAGTCGTTCACAGGCCTGCAGGCGCAGGGCGTTCGTATTTTCCTTCTGCAGCGCAGCGTCGCCCGCCGGTGGTGCCTCCGCCCGTTGCACGAGCGCAATGATGGTTTCATTGAGTTGGGTCAACGTTTTATTGACGAGGGTGAACATAATACCGGCAATCAGGCCGAGGCCAAGCAACAAGATAAATAGCGTAGTCAGGTCCATAAGTCTGTTTTTAACCGAGCCGGAAGAATGTCATTTTCCGGCCTGGATGGCGGTACAAATCCGCCTCTTGATCAACCAAGCGTGGTCTGCGGTTGTTCAAACGCAACAAAGGTAAACTTTGTAATTTTGCCGAGTCAAATTGAATAGCATGAGCGCCGACGTAAATACAGCTACCACCACTGCCCCGATCTCGATCACTCCTTCCGCGCTGGAACAACTCAAAGCACTGCGTGCGGAGTTGGGGGTAGACGCTGATCATTTCCTCCGCATCGGTGTCCGCGGCGGTGGTTGCTCCGGGTTTGAGTACCAGTTGGGTTTTGACCTGCCGGAGGAAGACGATAAAAAGTACCAGCTGGGGGAAGAAACGATCCTGATGAAATCCGGCCACGCCCTGTACCTGATTGGGATGGAAATTGACTGGGCTACCGGCCTGAATAACCGTGGCTTCACGTTCAACAACCCGAACGCCACGGAAACCTGTGGCTGTGGTACCAGCTTCAGCGCTTAATTTAACCCTGCATGGCTTTTGGCCACCTCTTACCACCCCCGCCGGCCAGGCGCCGGGGAATTCCGCTCTATTATGACAAGTCGGAAAATGAAGTTCGGGCGGATGTCTACGAGCGCTACGATGAATTGGTGACCCGCCAGACGGCGCTGCACCTGGCCGACCACCTGCACGGTGGTTACCCCTTTCAACCTTTGCTGAATTACGTTCTACAACACCTGCCCCTTACCACGCAACTGGCCGTCGCAGATGTGGGTTGCAGCGTGGGCCGACTGGCAGCCGAGCTGGCGCAGCGTAACGCTGCGTGGGACGTGTACGGGGTAGACCTGAGCTACCAAATGCTGCGGCAGGGGAACGACTACTGGGTCAGGGGAGAAAACCTGCGCCCCAACCTCATTCGTTACGGGTGGAGTACGCCCGACTTAGCGGGGCAAAAACTGGCGAATCTCCACTTTGCGCTCGCAAAGGGGGAGCAGCTCCCTTTTGCGGACGCTTCACTTGATGTTGTCCTTAATACCTTTCTAATCGACCGCCTCGCCGTCCCTTTCAGCGCATTTCAGGAATGGGCCCGTGTACTTAAGCCCGGCGGTACCCTCCTCACTGTTTCACCACTGAATTTTTTGCAACCTGCTGGCTGGCGACAGGCCCACCCGCCCGTAAAGATACTGGAACACCTGAAGGACCGGAACTGGGAATTGCGGGACTGGACGGACCCCCTGACTTTGTTTGAACCCATGGATGTACGGGGAAACGGTGTGAACTGGCAGTGCGTAGCCTTTGCCGTCCGGAAGAAAGGGTGATGCCCACGGCCAAGAAATCCCGGACCTGATACGTGCACCAAAGGGTTGCTATCCGGGATCAGGCTTAGAAAATTCGGGGCTTTGGCTTGGTCTCGTGTAAATAACCATTACCTTTTCCAGCTATTCAAGCAGACTATCCACACCAAGTAACACATGAATCCGATTCCGACCCTATCCTACCTGGCCTGGTACTGCCTACTGGCCGCACTCCTGTGCCTGCCCAGTGCGTGCGGCGGACCGCGAACGGCCACGCAGGGGGAACTGCCCTACAAAAAGTTACTCCAGAGTGCCGAAGCAGAAGTTGCTGCCGGCAATTACCGGGCGGCGGCCGACCACTACCGGGCGGCTTATGACCAGAAGCCACGGAAGAAAGAGGTCCTCTACCAGGCTGCGGAACTCTACACCCGGGTCCGGGATTACCGCAAAGCAGCCAATGCCTATCAGTTTCTGGAGGCCAACGAACAACGCTGGCCGTTGCTGGGCCTCCAGTACGGTCGGGCGCTCAAGCAAGACGGGCGCTACGAGCAGGCCAGAAGACAGCTTGCCCTCTTCCGGGAATCTTATAACGGAGCGGACCGCGCCATTGTCACCGAAATTGTCAACAACGAACTCGCGGGGATCCAGCTGGCCCAGCGGGGAAGTGAGACGAACCCTGCGGTTGATATTGACCGCCCCGGACGCGGCGTCAACACCAGCACCGATGAGTTCGGGCCGGTGGCCGTTGCGGGCGATCAGCTTTACTTTACCAGTACGGCCGGGGGGCAGAGCCGGCTGTACCAAAGCCGCCTCCAGGCCAAGGAATGGACGAAGGCGACCGTCCCTCCCGGCTTTCCCGTCATTGCGGAGGGAGAGTTTGGTACGGGCAGTTTCAGTCCGGACGGACAGGTCTTTTTCTTCACGATCTGCAGTGGTCTTACCGGAGAAGATGCAACCAATCGCTGCGAAATATTCCGGGGAGAACGCAATACGGCCGGAGTCTGGAGCCAGCCGAAGCGCCTGAGCCCGGAGGTGAATCAACCCGATTGCAACAATGCCTTCCCCTATGTCTTTTTTGCCGCAGACGGGCGAGCGGTCCTCTACTTTGCCAGCGACCGCCCCGGAGGGCGGGGCGGAATGGACCTGTACCTCAGCACCCAGGTCGCACCGGGAGACCCGACTTTGTTTTCAGTCCCCCAGCCCGTTTCGGCCGTCGTCAATACCGTCAGCGACGAAATCACTCCCTTCTACGATGCGGAACAAGGCATACTGTATTTCGCCAGTAACGGTCACCCCGGCTACGGCGGGCTCGACATTTTTCGTACTTCGCGGGGGCCATTGGGCGACTTTGAGCAGCCACTGAACCTGGGCGAGCCGGTTAATTCAGCGGCTGACGACTACGGTTTGTCGCTGGCCTCCGGCACCGGGCGGGGCTACCTCACCAGTAACCGAATCTTCGAGGAAAGTAAAACCAATACAACGGAGACGGACATTTATGCCCTTAATTTCAGGGCCGGCCGCGCCCGGCTCAAGGCCATGGTGTACGATAACACAACCGGGGCGGAGCTGGGAGGGGCGGAAGTTATACTTTTCGAAATTTCCCCGGACGGGCGGGCGACGGAACTGGAGCGCCGCAGTTTCCCGACCGGCGTCTACGACTTTAACCTGCAACCCGGCAGCCGCTACCGGGTCGTCATTACCCGTGAAGGGTATCAGCGGGCAGAATACCAGGTGGAAACCAGCGCGACGGGGTCCACCCTTTACGGGCAGCCGGTTTTCCTGCGGCGCAGCGCCACCCCGCAGGAAGAAGGGGCGCGGACGCAGGTGCAGGGCGGTGGTAACCGGCCACCGCTGCCACCGCCTGCGGCAACGCCGCAGCCGGGCGACCAAGCCCCCGTGCCTCTGCCCTCAAAGTCCCCAACTCTTGCACCTGCGGCCGCGCCTGCCACCATCCCACCGGTTGCCTATCGCATCCAGATCAGTGCCGTACGGGACTTTAACCCTACGGACGGCAAATTCGAAGCCATTCGGGCAATCGGAGAGGTACAGTCCGAACCGGTTCCCGGTAAGAACCTGCAACGGGTTATGGTTGGTTTTTTCACCACTTCCGATGCCGCCAGGCAGGCGCTCCTGCGGGTACAGGCCAACGGTTTCCCCTCGGCTTTTGCCGTTCGTTATGACAACGGCAAACGTTACGGCCTGGTAAAATTATAGTACCTGCCAGCTCCCGCAACGCAGCAGGAGCCAACCTACTTTAACGTTTGGTTGTTCATAAATCAACCAAAATTTATAAAGCAATGGCTGAAAAACAAACAACCTCTTTCCGGGACCTGATTAATGGCGACACGCCCGTCCTGATTGACTTTTTTGCAACCTGGTGTGGTCCCTGCCATGCCTACAGTCCTATCCTGCAGCAGCTGAAAAAGGAGGAAGGTGATGATTTACGGCTCGTAAAAATTGACGTGGACCGTAACCAGGAAATCTGCCAGAAGCTGGGCGTTACGTCCATGCCGACGACCATTATTTTTCAAAATGGCGAGCAGAAATTCCGTGCGGCCGGCGTGCAGAGTATCGGGGTACTGAAAGCGGAACTGGAAAAGCTGCGCGCCTGATCAGGCGGTCTGATATTTCCTGACTCTTTACAGACTGAACGGATTGTTGCGGCGTTTTACCCCCGGATAAAATAGTGGCCGCAGGCTATTCTTTTGCCCGCTAATCATTACCTGACCTTATATTGCGGCCTTACCGCTATGAATCCATCCCTTAGTCCGTATGCTATTCTTGGAATCATCGCCGCTTATTTCGCGGTGCTGATCCTGATTTCTTATCTGACCAGTCGGGGGGGGAATGATAATGATTCCTTTTTCCTGGCGGGCCGTAAGTCACCGTGGCCACTGGTCGCGATCGGGATGATTGGGGCCAGTTTGTCCGGGGTTACGTTTATCAGTGTTCCCGGGGCCGTTGGGGCCGGCGGGGCAAACCAGGCCTTCAGTTACATGCAGGTAGTATTGGGCTATTTGTTGGGCTATCTCTTTATTGCCGTAGTCCTTCTTCCGCTGTACTACAAGCTGGGGCTGACGAGCATTTATGAGTACTTAAAAAGCAGGATTGGCCCACACGCCTATAAAGTCGGCGCTTTTTACTTTTTACTTTCCAGGGTTATCGGAGCTTCCTTTCGCCTTTTTCTGGTGGCCATTGTCCTGCAAGAGTTCGTTACCGGTCCGTTGGGGGTACCCTTTGCCGCTACCGTAGCGATTACCATTGTCCTGATCTGGCTCTATACCTTTCAGGGAGGTATTAAGACCATTGTTTATACGGATACCCTCCAGACGGTGTGCATGCTGTTGGCGGCAGGAATGACGGTGTACTTCATTGGTGAGGCGCTGGAAACGGATCTTGGCGGCATGGTGGAACTGATTCGCAATAGCGATTACAGCCAACTTTTTTTCTTTGAAGGGGGCTGGACGGACCCTAATAACTTCTGGAAACAATTTTTCAGCGGCGCCCTGATCACCATCGTCATGACGGGGTTAGATCAGGACATGATGCAGAAGAACCTGAGCATGCCCAATTTTCGGGACGCGCAAAAGAACATGGCTGTTTTCAGCTTCGTGCTGATTTTTGCCAACCTGCTTTTTTTAGCTCTAGGGGCCTTGCTGTACATCTACGCCACCAGTGTTGGCCTCACCATTCCGGAATCTTCGGATCAGCTCTACCCCAGTATTGCCTTACGACATCTGCCCCCGGCGGCAGGGATTGTTTTCGTGCTTGGCCTCATCGCTGCAGCCTACTCAAGTGCAGACAGTGCCCTTACGGCACTGACGACTTCTTTTTGCGTGGACTTTCTGGGCATGAATGAAGCAGCGCCGCAAGACAAGACGACGGAAGCGTTAAAGAAAGAAAAACGTCAGCGACTCTACGTCCACCTTGGCTTTTCCGCCCTCTTGTTTTTAGTAATTCTGGCCTTTAAAACAATTGGCGACCAAGCGGTGATTAACAGCCTGTTTAAAGCTGCGGGCTATACCTACGGGCCACTGCTCGGTCTTTTTGCCTTTGGTCTCTTCACGCGTCTGCGGGTCCGCGAAGTAGTGTACCTGGGTAAAGTAAAAATCCCCGCTCTGCTGATCATTTGCATCGCTGCCCCGGTTATTTCGATGCTGACCGATTACTACTCGGAGGAACTCATGGGAGGCTTTAAATTTGGCTTTTTAATTCTCGCCTTTAATGGCCTCCTGACCTTTCTTGGTCTCATTGCCCTCAGCGACTTTGGGGACTTCCAGCCCGTGGCGGAAAACGACCACGAACAAGGTTAGAGACACGCCCCTGGTGCACTGTTTTACCGGGCGCCCCGGAAATGGAGGCGTTGATTGGACAATTTAGCGGTCGGCTTTCCCGGCTGAAAACCGATTGTCTTAGCAAGCATTGGAAGTGTATCTTGCGCCACCTAACTGAAAACAACCCAATATGTCTAAGATTCGAGCCGCAATTACCGGTGTACATGGCTACTTACCGGACTACGTGCTGACTAATGACGAACTGGCCACCATCGTCGATACAAATGACGAGTGGATTACTTCCCGTACGGGTATTAAGACCCGCCACATCCTTAAAGGAGACGAACAGGGCACCTCCGTGATGGTCGTCGAAGCTTTGAAGGGGCTACTTGAAAAAACAAATACGCCGCCCGAAGACATTGACCTGGTCATTTGTGCTACCGTAACCGGCGATTCCATTTTCCCGGATACGGCCAACATCGCCACTTACAAAACCGGCATGGTCAATGCCTTTGGCTTTGACCTCAATGCTGCCTGTAGCGGCTTCTTGTATGCCCTGACGGTAGGCGCTAAGATGGTAGAGGGCGGAACGCACAAAAAGGTGATTGTGGTCGGTGCGGATAAAATGTCCTCCATCATTGATTATACTGACCGGACCACTTGCGTCATTTTCGGAGACGGCGCCGGGGCCGTCATGCTGGAGCCAACGACCGAACCGGGCGTGGGAGTCCTGGATTACGAACACCACGGCGACGGCAGCGGTGAAAAATACCTTTACCTGGTTGCGGGAGGCTCCCGGAAGCCAGCTACCGTAGATTCGGTCATGGCCCGTGAGCACTTTGTGCGGCAAAATGGCCGGCCAGTCTTTAAGGCTGCGGTATCCGGAATGAGTGACGTGGTTAAAAAGGTAATGGCCAGGAATGACCTGGACGCAGACTCTCTGGACTGGCTGGTCCCACACCAGGCCAACATCCGCATTATCCAGACCGTGAGTAAAATGGTAGACTTCCCGTTGGATAAAGTGATGGTTAATATTCAAAAGTACGGCAACACTACTGCCGGCACCCTGCCTTTATGCCTGTGGGATTACGAAAGCCAGTTGAAAAAGGGAGATGATATTATCCTGACGGCTTTCGGTGGAGGCTTCACCTGGGGAGCCCTGTACCTTAAGTGGGCTTATGATGGCAGCGGTGGCGCTTAACTTCGTTAAGCACAAGCCTGCGGATGATGGGGTAGCTGCGCAGTAGCCTGGTCCCGCTTCCGGGCTGAGGTAAAAAGGCGGACCGTTTAAAAACTTTGCCCACCCTGCCCCCGTGCCGGCGGCTCGGTCAGTATGATTTATCGTTGTAAAAATACTTACGAACACAAAGCGTAAAAGCCTTGTTAGGGTAGCATCAGCAGGGCATATTACGCTGCGTGATTTGAGTAGACTTTCGCTAGATGAATCATGAACAATTAAAAAAAAGCGGGTTACTAGAACAGTATGTGTTAGGATTGACTAACCGTGAAGAGTCTCAGTTGGTCCAGGATGTTCTGGCAAACGATCCTGAGGCGCAAAAAGAGTATGAACTCCTGAAGGAAGAACTGGGAGGCTACGCAGAATCTTACGGTCTGGAAGCACCCGCTGATGGCCGTCCCGCCAGGACTGCGGAGGATTTTGAAGAACTGGACCATGAAATGGTAATTGCCATCACCAATGCCAACCGTTCCCTCAAGCGCTGGCGTCTGGCCCTCAGCGCCGTTTGCCTACTGCTGCTGGGGTTCTCTCTTTTCATTTACCGGCAGCACCGGCAAGTTCAAAGCGACTTGGTTACGGAAAGAGCACAACACGCCCAGGATCAAAATTCTTTTGGGATTGAGCTCAAACACCTGCACGATGAGGCAGTAGATCTAACGAAGCTCTCAACCGAAGAAATACCCGTGGATAATGGTTTGATTCTGCTTCATCGCCTGGCCGGTCATGATTTAGCTTTGCTTGACCTTTCCCATATTGAACCGCTGGAAGAAGGCGATGCCTATTATATTTTTCTGGAGGGTGGTGAAAAAAGCAAACCCTCCCTAGTCATTCGGCAGCAAGACCTTCACCACCTGCACTCCCTGGAATTGGGAAAAAGTGTTGACACGTTAAAAATTTTCCGTTGGAAGGCCGATGAACATCCACCAAGCCTCAGGCTCCCGGAAGACCTGATTGCCGGTCTTTCCCTGCGTTAATTGCCCGGATACCGTCTGCCTCACCCGTCCATTCCTGTCCTGTCTTTACCAGTAAGGACAAGGGGTAAAATCCGGCAGCTGTAGTAAAGGATACCCGCCATTTGCCCGGCCAGGGCGCTGTACGGGTAAATGAGAAATGAAGATTCCGTAAATTTTTATCCGAATCCTTGGAATTTTGATCTTGAATAGAGTTATTTATGCTCTATTCCATGAGCGACATTGTCACCTTTTTTCTCATTATTTAATCTACTACCAATGACTTTGTTGTACGCTTTCTTACTTGCCTGCGCTGTTGGCGGTGGCCTTAGTCTGTCCTCCGCCCTTTTCGATGGCGCGCGTAATTTTTAGACTGGAAGTTTATTTTTATTCAGACGGATCAGTTTACACTAGCACTTTAATCTATAACTGAAATTTATCGACACCTTTTGTCTGATGATCAAATCTTCCCCCGGCACGACCGCCCGTTGATCGACGGGCGGTCGTTTTTTTTAAACCATTCCTAGTGCCCTTACCGTATCTTTAGCCATAACCCATCTTTTTGTATCCCCTTGCAGCCACTGATTCCACCATTTATCCAACAACGCTTGCTGGCCGAAGAACTCTCCGGGGAGATCGTTGGGTTTACGCTGAACATTGACCTCTCTGGATTTACCCCTTTGACGGAATCTTTGATGAAAGAGGGACCAGTTGGCGCAGAACGATTGTCCCTCATCCTGAATGAGATTTTTGAGCCCCTCGTTGCCCTGGTTTACGAAAGAGGAGGCTTTATTCCCTACTTCGCAGGAGATGCCTTTACGGCAGTTTTTCCCGGAAGCCTTGACCGGCTGCATGCGATCCATTTACTCTACACCGCCGAACTTATCCGGAAAATTTTCCAACGGCGCGGCAATCAATTTGGCGAGCATTATACCATCGGCGTTAAAGCCGGCCTGGCGGCCGGCGTCATCAACTATGGCATCGTCGGGGAAGAGCTTCGTTCGTTTTACTTCAGGGGCAAAGCCATCGATCAGGCAGCTTTATGCCAGATGCAAGCCAGCAATCAGGACATCGTCATTGATGATGTCATGCACAGTTTACTGGAAGACCAAACCATCGTTGCCGAAGAAATCACTCAGGGTTGTTACCGGATTGCCGGAGATATTGCCAGTGCCGTGGATGATGTGCCCTACCCCCGGTTACAGTTGCCGGAAATCGACCCCGAAGTGGCCATCACCTTTCTTCCTCCTGAAGTTGTTCGCTACGACCAAACCGGTGAATTCCGCACGGTAGTTTCTGCTTTCCTATCCTTTGATGAGGTGCGCTCTCACCAGGAAATGGATCAGTTTGCCACGGTAATTCTTAATCAGGTCAGTGATTTCGGCGGTTATTTCAAAGAGGTGGACTTTGGCGACAAGGGCTCCCTGATGGTTGTCTTTTTTGGGGCTCCGGTTTCCTACGAAAACAATGCCGTTCGCGCACTCGAGTTTTCCCTCACGGTAAAAGCAGAGCTGGAGGCCCTGAAAGAAGAGACCCAGCAAGATTTCCGGTACCGGATTGGCCTGACGGTCGGTACCGCCTTTACCGGTTTCGTCGGTGGAAAGGAACGGGTTCAGTACGCTTGTGTCGGTAACCGGGTAAACCTCGCGGCCAGGATCATGAGTTCTGCCGACTGGCACGACATTCTCGTCGATGATGAACTGGCCAAGGCCCCCCACTTCCGGTTCCAGCTCAAAGGCGATATCCACTACAAGGGGATCCAGGCTGCCGTCCCTACTTTCTCGCTGGAAGGGCGCCGCCAATCTTTAGGCAAGCCGAATTATGGCGGAGAATTAGTGGGCAGAGAACTGGAAACGAAGAAACTACTTGATTTTGCCGAACCTATTTTCTCCGGCAAAAGCGCCGGACTGGCCTACGTGCTCGGGGAAGCAGGTATTGGCAAAAGCCGCTTGACGCACGAAGTCCGCCGCCAGCTAAATCATCGTAGCCCGGTGAACTGGTTACTGGCCAGTGCTGACCAGATTTTGCGCAAGCCCTTCAACCCTTTCACTTATCTGTTGCAGCGAATGTTCCGGCAAAGTCTTGAACTTGGCTCCAGCCAAAATCAACGCAGGTTTCAGTTTCGGATAAGTCAGCTCAAACAAAGCCTCCGCCGGTTGGAAGATCCGGCAACCGAGCCCGTACTCCAGGAACTGGACCGTACGGAATCCATCCTGGCCGCACAGTTGGGGATTGCCCCCTCGCGGTCCTTATGGACCCAACTTGACGCGCAGGGGCGGTACCAAAACACCATCGCAGCCATCGTCAACTTATTGGTGGCAGAATGTTTGGTCCAGCCAACGGTCCTTGAATTAGAAGATATTCACTGGATTGATGACGACAGTATTGCCGTGGTCAGGGAACTCGTTCGCAAAACCATTAATCTGCCTTTGCTCATCATCGCGACCTCCCGCGCAGAAGATGACGGCACCTATCCCCACCTGATTTCAGCACAAACCCACGAAAAGCTGGGCCTGCCGACGACGAAAGTAGAAATCGCTGCTCTGGACGAATCTGCCGTCAGGTGCATGGCAGAAATCACCTTAGGGTCACCCATCGGAGACGACTGCCTGACGACCCTCCTCAGGGCAACCAACAGCAATCCGTTCTACCTCGAACAGGTTTTAGAGTATTTCCGCGAGAATGAATTGCTGGTCGCCGACGAAAACGGCGTACTCAACCTCAGTGATGAGAGCATTAAACTTTCCACCAGCATAACCTCTATTCTTACCGCCCGGATTGATCGGCTCTCCGATATGGTGCGGGAAACCGTTAAAGCCGCCGCAGTAATTGGTCGTGAGTTCGAGATTCCGGTCCTCTCAGAGGTCCTGCGCGAAGATGCCGGCTTGCAAACGACGGAAGAAGTTATGACCATGCTGCGGGAGCAAATTGAAGTAGCAGAAAAAGGTCAGATTTGGAGTGCGATGAACGAGTTGCGCTATATTTTCCGGCACAGCCTCCTCCGGGAGGCCGTGTACAGCATGCAACTTACCACCAGGCTGCAACAACTGCACCGGCAAATTGCCCACGCCATCGAAAAGCTCTACGATGATAACATCGAAGAACGTTACGTCGACCTGGCTTTTCATTACGAGCAAGCGGGCGATAAGGAACAAACCGTACACTACCTGAGTAAAGCGGCAAATTACGCAAGGTCAAACTTCCAGAACCAACAGGCGCTCGACCTGTACGAACGACTCATCGAAAAGTTCGTTAACCAATCAGATCAGGAGGTCACCGTAAACACCCACATCAACCGGGCTAAGGTGCTGGAGATTGTTGGTCGTTGGGATGAGGCCCAGTCCGCCTACGAGCAGGCCCAGAGAATTGCAAAGTCCAGCCGGGACATCGTCCTGCTGGGCCGCACGAACAACCACCTCGGCCGTTTGCATACCCTGAAGGGAGATTACGAACGTGCCATGGAATTCCTGCGGGTAGCGGCAAGTCTTTTTGAATCCGTTGACGACATTTTTGGCATCGCCAAAACCCATAGCAATATGGGTAACCTGTATTTCCGTACCGCCCATTATCAGGATGCCCTGAAGTACTACCGGAAATCATTAGATAACGGTTTCAGTGAAGCGGGTACCTCCAGCGCTGCGGAAACCATCAGCCACCTCGGTCTTACTTACATGAACCTCGGCAATTATTCCGAGGCCATCAAGGTGGTGGAAGAACAAATTCCCCGTCATCGGGAAAACCAGGACAATATGGGGCTTGCCTCCCTGCACACCAATCTGGGGATCATCTATTTTGAAAGCGGAGACTACGAGCAGGCCAAAAGTCACCATTACGCCGGCCTTGAGTTAGCCAAAGAACTTGGTAACAAGCGCTTACAAGCCATCGGCCTGGGCAGCCTGGGGAGTGTGTACGAACGCGAAGGGAATTACTCCCTGGCAGTAGAACATTTCACCAAAGACCTGCAGATCTGCCAGGAACTCGGAGACCGGCAGGGCATCGCCGTGGTTGAAGGCCTCATTGGTGACCTGAACAGTGTAATGGGCAATTTCACCAAGGCCATCCAGCACCTGGACCGCAGCCTGAGCATCAGCCGGGAACTAGGCTACCGTAAGGGTGTAGCCAAGGCCGTAAACACCCTGGGAGACATCTATTACCTGCAAAGTCAGCATGACATTTCTTTGATGTACTACGACCAGGCAATCGAGATTGCACGCAGCACCAACAACCGCTTAGTGTTGGGGTCCAGCCTGGAGGAAAAAGCCAGGGTATTGCTGGCTGACGGGCAGCTGGAGGCGCTAAGAATCGTAGAGGCCGAAGCTTTAGAAATCGCCGAAGAACTCGGCAACCCCGATTTACTGATCGGCGTGAAGCTCCTTCATGCACTCTCCCTGGCTGCCTATGACCCGCAAAACACGGAGCAGGCCCTGGCGTCCTTGGAAGAGGTTTTAGACGATGAAGACCTCAGCGATGAACGGCGGGCAGAAGCTTACCTGACACGCTTCAAGATTAGTGGGGGGATTGACGAATCAGCAAGGGAAATAGCCTTACAGCATTACCAAACGCTCTACGAGGAAACGCCGAAGTTCGTTTACAACCACTATCTTTCTATCCTGCAGGGACAAAAGGAATATTAACGTAGAGTAAGGTAATTTCTCTAAAAAATCTTCTCCCTACGCCATCCCTGCACCAAAGCATGGTCGTAAAACACCCTACATGTGCAGGGCCCGGTTATCCGTTGCCGCCAGTGCCGCCTCCTTAAAGGCTTCCGTATACGTTGGGTGGGCGTGGCTCATCCGGGCAGCATCTTCGGCAGAAGCCCGGAATTCCATCAGGGCAACTGCTTCAGCAATCATATCTGCAGTACGGGGGCCAACCATGTGCACACCGAGAATCTCGTCCGTTTCTGCATGAGCGATCACTTTCACCATTCCCTCAGTGTCCATGCTGGCACGGGCTCGCCCGAGGGCCTTGAAAGGAAACTTTCCGGTTTTGTAAGGTACCCCGGCTTCCTTCAGCTCTTCTTCTGTTTTACCAACGGCCGCTACCTCCGGCCAGGTATAAACTACTCCCGGAATCAGGTTGTAATCTACGTGTGGCTTCTGGCCGGCAATGGTCTCCGCCACAAACACCCCTTCTTCTTCCGCTTTGTGGGCTAACATGGCACCACGAATAACATCTCCGATCGCGTAAATGTGAGGAACATTTGTTGCCAGATGCTCATCCACCACGACGCGCCCACGCTCATCCAGGGCAACTCCGGCTTTATCGAGGCCCAGGTTATCCGTGTACGGACGGCGGCCGATTGCAATAAGGCAGTAGTCTGCATCAATGGTGAACGGCTCACCGCCGTCCTTCTTCTCAATCGTAACGACCGCCTTGGTTTTCAGCCCCTTTACGTCCGTCACCTTATGGTTGAGGTGAAAGGTAATGCCCGTCTTTTTTAACGCCCGCATAAGCTCCTTCGAGCAATCTTTATCCATCGTCGGGATGATCCGGTCCTGAAACTCCACCACGTCCACGGCCGTCCCCAAACGAGCGTAAACGCTCCCCAGCTCCAGCCCGATAACGCCACCGCCAACGATGACCATCCGCTTCGGCACCTTGGTTATATTCAACGCTTCGGTACTGGTGATGACCCGGTTTTTGTCGTAGTTCATCATAGCCGGGGTAATGGGTTTAGAACCCGTAGCAATAATGAAATTGCTGGCCGTCAGGGTTTGGTCCTCCCCCCCGTCAGTCGCCGCAATGTGTACCTCGTTTGGCCCCGTAAATGTGCCATGGCCGTAGAACACCTCCACCTTGTTTTTTTTCATCAGGAACTGGACGCCCTTTACCGTTTGGTCCACGACCTCATCTTTCCGCTTGATCATCTGTGGCATATCAATGCCCAGGTTACTGATCTTAATGCCATGCTCCGCAAATTTTTCGTGGGCGGCATGGTAGTGCTCTGAGCTGTCCAGTAGTGCTTTCGAAGGAATGCACCCAACGTTCAGGCAGGTTCCTCCCAGGCGATCGTTATATTTCTCAATGATGGCGGTTTTGAGGCCAAGCTGTGCCGCGCGAATCGCCGCAACGTAACCGCCGGGGCCGGAGCCAATGATGATAAGATCGTAAGACATAGATGTTCGTATTGGTCAAGTTTGGTAACGCCTCAGGCCGCCTAAGGTTATCAGGGTGGGCGCGGACGCGGGTGCAAAGGTAAGCATTGAAAAAGCAGGGTAAAAGGCAATTGCCTGCTTAGTCAGGGCAATCGCAAGATCGCTCAGCAAAGTCTTCGCTCCTCGGCCGCAGCAGGAGGAACGACTTGAATTCCGTGCCGGGCTGCGACGCAGTCCTCCGCCGGCTCAACTGCCCCGCTATTCTCCCTTCGGCGGTGCTCCGCCACCGCCTTTTTTGCGCCGGGGCGTCCGCCGCTTGCGCTGGCGTCCTTCGCCGGCAGGCTGTGGAGCCGCGGCCTTATTATCACTCCCGCTTCCCGGCTTTTGAGCAGTGGCGTTTGTATCCTTACCCTGACTTTTACTCCGGCCACGGCGACGGGACTTCTTCCTGCCGGAAGCCTTCTTTTTGTCTCCTTCCGCCGGTTGATCTCCTGATTTGGATTTGCTGCCGGAACGCCCCGAAGAACGTCCCTTGTCCGAAGACTTCTTACGCCGCTTATTGCGCCGGCAGCTCAATGGCCCCGGTAACATCATCGTAGCCAAACACCTCGTCTTTGACCTCAATGATGATTTGATTGGACTGCAGGTCTTCCGGCTCTTCGCCCGCTCGGTTGAGCGCAATGATCTCGTGAACTTTAGCGACGGGAATCGGATATAAAAGCCCCCGGTTCTCCCGGTAGGTATAGTACATGATGCCTTTGAAAATGTCTGTCTTAATCAAAATGGCCAACCCCGCCTTTGTCTTCAGCTTATCCGCTTTTTTCGGAAAAGCCTCCAGCGCTTCCATATAAGTATCCAGCTCATAGTTGAGGCAACACTTCAGGCGGCCACACTGACCGGAAAGTTTGACCTGGTTAATGGCAATGTTCTGGTAGCGGGCCGCAGCCGTGTTTACGGCGTTAAAATCACTGAGCCAGGTCGAGCAGCAAAGCTCACGGCCACAGCTCCCGATTCCGCCCAGGCGGCTGGTCTCCTGCCGCGGACCGATCTGTCTCATTTCAATCTTGACCCGGAACTGGTGGGAGTATTGACGGACAAGCTCCCGGAAGTCGATCCGGTCGTCAGCAGTATAATAGATGGTTGCCTTGCGGCCATCTCCCTGGTACTCCACGTCGGAGATTTTCATCTTCACGTGGTTTTGCCGGGCAATTGCTCTTGCTTTTACCAGGGTTTCTTTTTCCAGCCTCCGCACTTCGGCGACTTTCTCCAGGTCGCGGGCGTTGGCCCGCCGCAAGATGGATTCCGTCACCTTGGTTTCGGCAACCTTTTTCTTCTTCATTTGCAGCCGTACGAGGTCGCCGCTCAAGGTGATGCGACCAACGTTGAAACCATTCTTGGTTTCAACCGCAACGTTGTCCCCGGTAAATACCTCCAATTCCGCCGGCGCGTGATAGAAGCCCTGAGAAGCTCCCTCTTTAAAACTGACTTCAACGATATTACTGGCGTACGGGTCATCGATACCCAGGTCCGCCAGCCAGTCGTAAGTGCTGCGTTTATTACAGGAGCTGGTACCACAGGCCCCTTTGCTACCGCACCCTTTCGGGGTGCCGTCTTCGTTGGTTCCTGTTCCGCATGATGCACATGCCATGATTGATTATTTTGCGGTGCAGCGAAAGTTTGTCTTCCGGTACACGATTATTTAAGACGCCCGTTGCACCGTGGGAGGTTGCGGTCGGCGGAATATTTGGTGAAGGCGAATGCCCGCATCGAGAAAAAGAATTTTCGGGTTAGCGTTTCTTTCTACGTGCTCGGTGCATTCGCTCAGAAGCAGGGTGATGTCTTCCAGCTGGTCATGATTGACCAGCGGAAGCATTTTGCGGGCACTTTCCAGTTCAGCTGCCGGAAGGCGCACCTTATTATCGACGTTGTCCGTCACACTGAGCAGGAGGAATTCCCGCCAGAAGTGCAGGGCGTAGCGCAAGAAGTGTTTTTGATTTTCGCGACCGAGCTTGGCAAACTCGTCGGTCCAGGCAGTTAGCGCCGCAGCGCTGCCCTGAAAGCAGGTCCGCATCCAGGTGAGGAACCTGGGGCCATGGTTAATGGTTTCGTTTTCCAGCAGCGCGCAGGCCAGGTTATAATTGCCGCTGGCCAGGCGGGCGGCAGCTCCGGCACTCTCTGCGTCGGCTCCTCTGGCCACCAGCCCGGCGGTCATTTCCGCCACCGTCGGCGGGGCCAGTTTAGTAAGTTGGCAACGGCTCAGGATCGTGTTCAGAATTAATTCTGCCCGCTCGGCAACCAGCAGAAAGATGGTATTTTCCGGCGGCTCCTCAATCATTTTCAGGAGCCGGTTCCCCTCATTTCCCAGGTATTCCGGCAGCCAGATGAGCATAATCTTATACCGCCCTTCAAAGATCTTGAGGTTGAGCTTACGGATGATATTGGCGCAGGCATCCCGGGTAATATTTCCTTGCTTGTTCTCGGCCCCGATGCGCTGCAACCAGTCATTGGCCTCCTGGTAGGGCGCTTCCGTCATGGCTTGTCGCCATTGTGGCAAAAAGGGGTCACTATTTGTCTTCGATCCTACGGTCGGGAACTCGAAGTGCAGGTCTGGGTGAATGCATTTAGCCGTTTTCCGGCAGGCCCGGCACGTACCACAGGCAGTATCCCCGGCTTCTCCCTGGCGGTTCTCGCAGAGCAGAAGCGTAGCGATGGCCAGGGCCCCGGGAAGGCCTCCTCCTCCCGGTGGACTCAGCAGCAAATTAGCGTGGGGCAGGTAATCCGCAGCGGCAAGCTGACGTAACTGCTGAAGCCCCGCAGGCTGATGAATAAGTTGGGTGAATTGCATTAAGAGGTATCCTGAATATCCCAAAAATAGAATTCAGCTACCATTCCCCACGAACATAAACCGGCAGTGATCAGCCCTACCCTATCGGGTCATTAACGACGATTAGGGGGAAAGACAAACGAAAGCTCTTACACCATTTTTTGCACCTGCGCCCGCGCCCCAAAAGCGAGAGCGTAGGTAAAGTGCTGGTTGTCAGGTCTTACCTGCTTAAGAGCAGCTATGTTATACCAACCTCCCGTAAAGGAGGGACTGTCTGTTGTTGTCGGCCCGAAGGCCCTGCCGGGTCCCGATCATGAGTAGACGGCACCTGATTTACCGGAGTAAACGCTGGAGTTTCTCTTCAGCGTATACGTTGGTGCAGGCAAGGTACGACGAAAATAGGAGTTGTGAAAAATCCGTTACGGAAGCTTATCAGGGTGACGACGCAGCCACTGATCGTTACATCTCGTCAATGCCATCACCCGCTTTAGGGGCTTCTTTTCGCTGCTGCTCCGCCACCTGGTGCAAATCCCCTGCCTCGAGCCGCTCGCTCAACCAACTGCGGCAGTCGCCAAACGTGGCAAAGACGTATTTTTCGTCCACCAGGCCTGGAATCAGGTTGATTCTTTCCATCATACTGCGCACTTGTTCATTCATGCCTGAAAATACGACGGCAATCCCCCGTCTTTCCAAGTCCAGAATAGCATCTTCCATGGCGTACAAACCAGACTGATCGATATAAGGAACCCGGCCCATCCGTATGATCAGGATTTCAAGTTCCGGCAGGTTTTGCACAATGGTCTGGAAGGAGGAAACGAAGCCGAAAAAAATCGGCCCGTCAAGATGTTTGATAAAAACACGTTCTCCTAACCGATCGATGAGGTCACCTTCGTCCTCCCAGGGCTTTTCCTGGGCGAAGTCCTTCAGGGATTCCGTAGCGGCTCCTTCTTCAACAATATCTGCCGTTTTCTTCATAAAGAGTAGTGCCGCCAGGACCATCCCAATGGCCACAGCCTCCAGCAATCCGACGAAGACGGTGAGCCCAAGAACCAGCAACATAACGACGGCATCACCCCGGGGGATGGCGCGCAGGTGCCGGAAGCCTTTGTAATCGATGATCCCGATTCCGACGGTAATGAGAATACCGGCCAGAACACCGTAGGGGATGTATTGAACAATACCACTAAGCCCCAGCAAAACGGCCAGCAAAAAAATGCCCGCAAGCATACCGGAGATTTTTGTTTTGCCTCCTGACTGAACGTTAATAACCGTACGCATGGTTGCGCCTGCCCCCGGCAAGCCTGCAATAAACGCCGCCCCCATGTTTCCTATACCCTGCCCAATAAGTTCCTGATTAGGGTCGTGCCTGGTTTTGGTAATATTATCTGCTACCACGGAGGTAAGCAGCGAATCGATTGCTCCCAGAGCCGCCAGAGTAAAGGAGAAGCCCAGAATCTTCATCAAATTACTGGCGTTCGTGAATTCGCTGAAAAACCCAAAGTAGAATGGTGGCAGCCCTTTTTGCACCTCTCCGATAATGGGGACGGCACCAGGGGTGATAAAGAAAAAGGCAACCAAGGTAAACAAGACCAGCGCCACCAGACTGGAAGGCACAGCAGTGGTTATTCGCTTAAAGCCATAAATAACCACGATGGTACTGATGGCCAGGAGAAAGTTCAACCAGTTGATTCCATTTGTCTGAAAGGGGCGCAGGAAATTCTTTATCGTTCCTACGGTTCCACTTGCCTGGCGCTTAGCCTGCTTCCGGGCTTCTGCCGTGATCTCTTCTTCAGTCACCTGCTCAAAAGCTAAATTGGTAGCGGCAATTACGGCACCGTCCATCACCCCTTTCAAGGTTCCTTTTTGCTCTTCCTCCCGGATGATCCCTTCCAGAATTTGTTCTTCCGCGTGAATCATCCTGGACTCGACAAGTTCCGTATCATCAGCGGGGTTGTACCCCAACAGGGGAAAAATCTGGGTAATGATGATAATCACCCCAATCCCGCTCATAAACCCGGAGACGACCGGGTAGGGAATATATTTTATGTAGCGTCCCAGCTTAATAATACCAAAGAGCATCTCGATAAATCCCGCTAAAAAGAAAGTAGCCAGAATCAGCGGCAACGCTTCCTGAACGGTTTCAGCGCCTGACTCTACCAGGGCACTCGCGATAACAGCTGACGAAACGACCGTCATCGGGGCCGTGGGCCCGGAGACCTGCGTGGCCGTCCCCCCAAAGAGTGCTGCCAACACCGCAATCGCAATGGCTCCATACAGTCCGGCCATCGGGCCGAGCGCCGTCTGGGCCCCGAAGGCCAGGGCAAGAGGAAGTGCTACAATGCCTGCGGTAAGGCCACCCAGGAAGTCGCCTTTCAGGTTGCTGAAATCGAAAGAAAACGGATTGGTCATGTGATGGGTAGGTATATCGCTGCAACGCACAGCCTGCTCCTGAAACAGAAACATGTTTTCGTTGTGCGCAAGAAAAGGGTTTACAGGACTTTAA
>JAUIIF010000529.1 GCA_030431945.1 Bacteroidia bacterium
TAGATCCAACAAAATTAAGCGTGTGCAACAATTTGCACAACTGATGCCCACCAAAAGTTAAAGATGGGCGCGGCCGCAGGTGCAGGGGAAAGGACACCATGGCGTGGTACGGTAACGGCAGGCAGGTGACACGGCGGCCTGGCCCGTTCCGGCTCCTTACACCTATACGTTTGCACCTGCGACCGCGCCACCTCCCCTACCCGCCCGGCCCTTACCCAAAAAAAACCGGACACTCACTACGGCTGCAGCGGGTGTCCGGAAAATTTTCAGGTCATAAAACCAGGCGCAGAAAAGGCAGGCGCTCAGCGCCCGGCACAGACCTGTACCAGTGGGTATATTACGGGGATTTAGTGCTTAATCACCTCCAGAAGCAAGCGGCCCTGCACTGAAGCTACTTCGACGGTATAAGACCCCGCAGGCAAGGTGGCCAGGCTGAAAGTATGCTGTACGGCATTCTGCGGCCAGGCTGATTGCAGTACCAGGCGGCCCACAGCATCAAATACCCTGGCGGTACCATCTTTCAGTCCTGCCTGCAACTCCACCCGTAACTGATCGGTCGTCGGGTTCGGGTAAGCGCGGACCGCCGCAATTCCAAAATTATTGATGCTGTTGATGAGTGCGTTGCCGATCAGGGGAATGACCAATTCAGTGGTGGTCACCTCATTCAGGAAGAGCGTAAGCACCAGGGTATCGGTGTAGGTAGTTACCGACTGCGGGGAAAAGGTAATGGCAATAGCGTCGCTTTCACCGGGAAGCAGGGTGCCGGCGGACAGGTCATCGGCGCTGAACTTTGTCCCCTCCACCAAAGCAGGCAGGAACTGAAGTGGGCCGTTTCCGGTATTTTCAAAGGTAACCGTAATGGTAGAGTCCTGCCAGGCGACTACATCGCCAAAATTGATTTCTTCGGTTCCCGTGAGGGGTGTACCGGCAGCGGTAGCGGTCAATTCGCCCGTACGGCGCCGGGCGTCAGCCAGGAGGTAGAGTTTGACTGTTTCCGGTCCGTCGGCACCAAAAACGGACAGTACGAGGCTATCCATCATCAGGCCTTCTTCACCGGGGGCGACGTTCAGGGAAATGGAACCAAAGCGTCCTTCGGCAATACTACCCAGGCCGGGGCCCGGCACGACGCTGAAGGAAGCTCCGAGTGCTGCCTGATTGAGGACGGTAGCGGCATTCCGGCCGGACCCCGTGTTCAACACGATGACTTCTTCGTCGGAGGCCTCCCCGATAAAAATGGTTCCCAGGTCAAGGGTGTCTCCGTTATTGACTTCTCCTTCCCCGACAACGCTGATCTCAAAAGCGCCACGATCGGCAGGAAGTCCGTAGAGTTCCGTTCCCAGCGCGCCACGTGCCGTAAACAAGAGGGTATTGTCCAACAGGGAAAGGTTAGCAGGGCTGGCATTAGCGGATCCGGGGTTGACATCGGTAACGCGCTCGGGGGCAGTATCGCCGATCAGACTGAACTTATACAGTTCAGTGCCGAATTCATCGGTATCCGCCTCGAAGTACAGGGTGCTGCCGGTAGAGGTAATATCGTTTACCGCCGAGAGGCTGACGCCGTAGAGGTCTAAAAAGGAACTGATTTCGGGTTCTCCCTGCTCATCGAGGGTAAGTCTGAAGAGCTGATCGCGGATTACACTGTCTCGGGCAACGAAGTACAATACTTCTTTACCGTCAATTTCAGTTACTACCTGCAAGTCGCGTGGGCGGCTATCTCCATTAAGGTTACTGCCGATGCCCGGCCCCAGGTGAATATCAAGCAGGCGGGTTCCTGCTGCTGTACCATCGGTCATGTAGAGTTCGACGCCGAGGGAGTCTGAGGAAGCATTATAAAATAATTTGTCGCCCAGTACGGTCATACCAGCTGGCCGACTGCCCAGCCCGGGCTCCAGACGAGGGTCTACGACCAGTCGAACCGAATCGCCCGCATAAGCGAATAATTCATCTCCTCCCAACTCGGTAGCTCCCTGGAAGAAAAGGACACCGTTGAAGTCCACCATTTCGCTTGGATTGGTGACCGTTTCCTGTTGCTCAGTAATCAACCTGGTACCTTCCGCAGACCCGTCACTTACCCACAAGCCGGAAAATGGGCGTGGGCCGAAGACGGGGTGGATAGTTACGCCGGCCACGCCGGAGAAGTAAAGTAATCCATCCACAATGATGAAATTACGGGGATTACCAATGGTGTCTCCGATACCTATTTCTTTAAAAAGCTCTGCGCTTTGTTCGTCTTCGCTCAGGCGGTACAGTTCAGTATCAGGAGCGGGCCTGAAACCTCCCGGCACGAGCGTATCTGCTGCGGTAAAGTACAAGCGACCGTTGTACTCGATAAAGTTAGCCGGAGCAGAGCCGATGGGTCCGGGGTTAATATCGGCCAGCATCCGGGTGCCTTCGCTGGTGCCGTCGGAAACCCAGAGTTCCGTCCCCAGGGAATCCGTGTCCGCTGCGAAATATAGCTTATTGTTGAAGGCAAAGAAATTTTGGGGCCTTCCACTTGCTGACCCTTCGACGAGGTCCTTGAAGAGTTGGGTGCCTTCAGTAGTGCCATCGGTAACGAATAGTTCCGTTCCGAGCGAGTCACTGCCCGCCTGAAAGAAAAACTTTCCGTCAAAGAGGGTAAACTGACCGGGTGAAGAGCTGCCGGTACCACTGCGGATATCCTTGATCAGGCTTGCCTGGGCGTGCAGGCTACTACCGCCGATAAAGAGAAGAAGGGTGTAAAGTAAAAATCTCATACTGCGTTGATTAATTAGAGTGAATGTCCTTGGAACCTTGTTTTTTCTTTACCGGGGCTTTGCCGGCCGGATGGAGGAGCGGTCAGGCCTTCTACCTTAATAAGTTCAGATTTCCGGAAATCCTTTTGGCCTCCTGCATCATTCCGGGTTCCGGAGCGGCCAACTGGTAGGACAAAGTGTAGAGGTAAGTACCTACTTCCACGGGCTCCCCGTTAATGCCCGTCCCGTCCCAGGCATTATCCGGATCGGTCGTGGCGAATAACAGCCCCCCCCAACGGTTGTAGATTTCCAGCTGAAAAGAGGCGAACTGGCCCGCGATGCCCGGTTCATACTGGTCGTTGATGCCATCTCCGTTCGGTGAAAAGGCCGTGGGCAGGTAGACGGCCACTTCAGAGAGTACCGTGATGGTGCGCTGGGTGGAGTCTTGACAGCCGGCTTGGTCCGTTACGTTAAGCAGCACCTGGTAGTCTCCGGCCTCCGAAAAAATATAGGGAACTTCAGGCCGGTTACCGGCAGCCACTTCCTCTACCCGCCACTCCCAGGAATTGATGTTGCCCGTAGAGCGATCCCGAAAAGTAGTCTCGCCCGCCAGATTGGTTACGCGTTCCGGCGTTAGTTCAAAATCCGCTTCCGGGCTCTGGTTGACGGTTACCGATGACGGAGAAGTAACCGCAACAATGCAGGCTTCGGAATAAACTACGCCAACGGAAACGACGAAGTCGCCCCCCTGACGGAAAGTATATTCGGCCTTAGGTTGGTCGGTGGTAAAGGAGGTGTCCCCTATTTCCCACCGGTAGGCGAGGGCTGGGGAGCCGGGGATGGACTCTCCGAAATTCACCGTCAGCGGCGTACAACCTGAGAGATTATCCCCACCGATCTCTGGAGGTATCACCTCCGCAATGTTGACTGTATACGTGGCACTTTCAGCACATCCGGCAGCGGCCAGGTAATAC
>JAUIIF010000530.1 GCA_030431945.1 Bacteroidia bacterium
TTTTCGCCCAGGTTCAGGTTACTGCCTGCCACTGGTGCCTGGTTCAGCACCAGATCCCCGGCAGCCGTACAGTTATCGGAGACCTGCGCGAAAGTGGTGTAATCGCTGAGGCTGGACGTACAATTTTCGTCGACCGCCACCGTGGCGTTTCCAGGACAGGTGATTGCAGGCGCCTGGAGGTCAACCGTAGTTACGGATACGTCTTCCACACAAATGCCATCATCATAGCGTATGGTCTCCGTGACTGGTGCACCCGTAAAGTTATTTCCGAGGGTTACGACGCCGTTTTGGTCTACCGTAGTGCCGATGGAGCTTCCCCCCACGACACTCCAGGTGCCGCCGGCGACGTCTGCGGTAATGGCTGGCAGCACCTCACCCGGGCAACCTGTATTTTTCAACTGCGTCAGGTTCGGCTCGTCGACTAATCCGTCACCATCATTATCTACACCGTCGCCACAGATTTCACCACACCTGGCGTTACCGAGAAAACTTACGTTGTTCGTATAGATGCATTCGGGGGTTCCCGTCAGGGGGAAATCGCTTTCCTGAAAAGGCAGATCGGCCATGGAGAAGCCGGGGTCGTTCACACTCAGATAAATCCTGGCCCCGGCCGGCACGCTGCTTATGGGAATGGTTACCTGAACGATAACCTGGGCACCTGCGGCCACCTGTGTTCCCAGGGTAGTGCTTTGGATCAGGGTAGCAGCGACCATACTCGGGTCATTGATGTAGTAGGATATTGGTGTGGAGGCGGGCAAAGGTGCAGAGCCGGCATTATCGATGACGAGGGTGGCCACAATTTCGTCGGGGCAGGAGCTGAAGTCAATAACCGGCAAGCCATCCGCTCCGGTTTGCACATTAATGATGGCGTCGGGTGCCGGATAAAGAATAACCGCTTCGGGCCCTCCGCCGACCGCCGTTTGTACCAAAAAATTGTTGTAGCGCTGCCCGAGGGCCGGGTTCAGGTTATTTTGTTGAAACTGCGGGATGGTCAGGTCATCATTTACGTTCGTCACATTATAGCCGTGTTGGTTCCACACCTGCCTGGCGGGTACCCAGGGTTGGTTAGCACTTTCGTAAACGCTGATCCAGCCGGCACCGGAAAATTGGGGGCCGTTCAAAGCCTGCGCCGTGACGATGATCTCAGCCGTTCCGTCGCCATTGACGTCAGCAACCAGCGGGTATTCGGTTCTGGTACCGGCACGGCTTTGGATGCGGTACAGTTCCGTGCCCGTGGGGCCATCAAAAATGAAGAGGTTTTCTTCTTCGGAATAAACGACTTCTACGGTACCGTTCCCATCGAAATCAAATAGGGTGGACCCCGTTCGTTGCGAGCCATCATCCAGGCCCGTTCTGCGCCATAAGTCCGTCCAGGTTCCGTTGTTAGGGTTGGCATCCCCGTCATTATCGGTATAATTCCGGACGATGTAAATGTCACGGCCGGCGAAGCCAAGTTCCACGTCTCCGTCTCCGTCAAAATCTCCAATGTTGATCCGTCCGCCGGAATTGGTATTGGGGACATCAAAGCCAGCGCCGATACCTTGATTAGTGTAGGGATCCCAGGCGTACACCCGGCCGCCATCCATGACGGCAATGTCCATACGGCCATCTCCATTGATGTCGGCAATTGAAGTAAAGCCGTCTCCTTCACTGGCTGAATTATTGTATTCCGCCGCCAGTTGATAACTCCCGTTGTCTGCAGGTCCGGAGGGGGAAAAGGTGACGGTCCAGACCTGGTTCCCGGCAATGTATTCCATTCCGGCAGCTTCCGGGCCAAAGTTTCCGTTACCATCAGGGCGGGGGTCACCCGGCTGGAAGAGATCGAAGTAAATCGGGAAGCGGTCAGAATTATTGCCGCCGGCATAGCCGCCCACGTTGACATTATTTCCGCCATCAACATACCGTTGCCCCGTCAACGCGTTGAAAATGCGGTCGCCAACGTAGACTTCCGGAATACCATCCTGATTGATATCGGCCAGTTGTGGCGTCGAGACGACATTGTCGTCACCAATGTTATTGGCCGTTCGCCATACGGCATTCGGGTTTCCGAACTCGTAGCGGGCTAAAACACCCGTGTACTCTATTTGGAAAATATCGCCAAGCCCATCCGCATCCACATCGGCAATGGCCGTTTGGCCAAAGGGGTGCGTCTGCGGGGTTACAATACTTTGCAATATCCGTCCGTCATCACCGCTGAAAATCTGAATTCTGGCCGGAGAATTATCGCGACTAACTAAGTCCGGCACGCCGTCACCGTTCATATCTCCCACAAAAACGCCGGATCTTTGGTCAATCGGGTACTGCGCTTCATTCGTTTGAAACAGTAAATTGAGTTCTATTTCCTCGAGTTCCGGAGGTGTATAGCCACAATCCGGTACCGGCTGACCGAAGAAAAAATCCTCACAGCCGGCAACGCCCGAACAGTCTGGATCATAACAATCTATTAGTCCGTCACCATCATTATCAATGCCGTCCCCACAAAGTGTTTCCTGCCCCAACAGACACACTGGAAAAAGGAGGACTATTGCCGCCAGGCTGTAGTGAATAATATTAGATCGCAAAACGGAAAATTTTCATGAGACTGGCTTTAGCCAGTAACATAAAGGTAAATAAACCGGGGGCTTTTACCAGCAGCATGGCCTGCTGCCACCTCCCCGCCCTGCCGCCTGACTGCTCAAAAAATTAATCCGCCAACTTATCAACAACCTTCCGGGCCGCCTCTTCCAGCAACTGGTAAACCCCGGCAAATCCACCGTCATCCCAGTAGGGATCAAACACATCGGGGCCTGCAGTTTCGGCCAGCCCGGTGTATTCCAGGAGCAGCTGGATTTTAGCGCGTTGTTCCGGCGATGCTGCCAGTGCCTGCAGGTGTTGGTAGTTTTTACGGTCCATGGCCAGCACCAGGTCATAATAGTCCAGATCCTCCCGGCTCACCTGGTGGCTTCTTTGCTGGCTGATGTCGAGCCCCTGGGTTTGGGCGATGGCAATACTCCGCGGGTCCGGTGGGTTGCCGACGTGGTACCCTGCCGTGCCTCCGCTGGCAATTTCCCAGTCAAATCCCCGGGCAGCGGCCGCGCGTCGCAGTAAGCCTTCCGCCAGCGGAGAGCGGCAAATATTACCCAGGCATACAGCGATAATTTTCATAGGGCAGGAGAAATTTTCTGATAATACCATCCGGTTCACCTTCCGGGAAGCTGCACAAAGGTAAGGCGCAGGGCGATCTCAAGATCATTCGCCGCCCGACCAGTGCAGGATCGATTGCCGCTGAGGCGCCTGCGGGAGCTGACTACGCCTTCCGCCGGTAATGATTTTGCACCAGTTTCTCCAGGCAGATGCCGGACGTCACCAATTCAAAATCCAGGGGAGCAGGCAGCTCGCCGAACAAGCGGTGCCCTCCTCCCAGAAGGATCGGAAAAACCGTAATTATCATTTCATCAACCAGGTCTTCCGCCAGGAAGCTGCTGATGGTTTTTCCACCATCAATGTACAAACGATGGTGGCCCCGTTCGTGTATCTGTGCCAATACCTCCGGTAGGGTACCCCGTACCAGCCAGACCTTGCCCACATAGTCCGCCGGCACCTCCGTCAACGAATGGCTCAGCACGTACACCGGCTTGGTGTAGGGCCAGTCCACGTCGAAACTACAAACGGTTTCAAAGGTGGACCGCCCCATCAGCAAGGCATCC
>JAUIIF010000013.1 GCA_030431945.1 Bacteroidia bacterium
ACGACCGCTGACACCTTCACCTTTTGTATCTACGGCCGCCAGTGGAATGGTGGTAGGACCTTCCATGCTGACGCGGCGCGAGCCCCAATCATCCTTGGGAATATTAATTCCTGCGTAGACGTCGTAAGGGTCGAAGGCGATCATCTGATTGTCGACACTAAAATTACCTCCCGGTTCAAACACCTTCGTGCTGAGGCCGGCCCGTACGGGGCCGGGTAAGGTACCTCCCCCAATCGGCAGGGAGAATTGGGTTACCCCTGCTGCATCCAGCTGGCCAGCAAAGATTTCTTCTGCCCCTTCCTGCTCTAATTCGCGGGCCGGGTCGGCAAAAGCGAAATCGCTCCATTTTGGGAAATCTGCCTGGCGGGTACGCAATTTCATTTCCACCGTTGCGCGGAGGTTAGCGGCGGGTGCCCCGTACAGCCATTTACTGGTCAGGGTGATCGTACGGGCCTGGGGAGATAGTCCACTTGGAGGAACATCGTAATCAATAGAGAGCCGGTTGGGTTTAACCGTTTCGATCATCACGGGGCAGCGGTAGGTGGTACCTCCGGCCTCGACTACTGCTGACCAGTTACCCGTAGCGTCTTTGGCTGCGGTCGTAAAAGTGAGCGGGTAAACCCCGTTGTCAAAAGCCGGTAGTACTTTCCTGCGCTCGACGACCCGCCCTTGCGCATCCGTCAGGGTGAAGCTGACCGGATAGTTGTTTGGAAGCCTTTGCTGGCGGTCTTCCAGCACGAAATTAAGGAATACGGTATCGCCCGGTCGCCAGACACCGCGCTCGGTGTAGAAAGCCCCTTTAATCCCTC
This sequence comes from Bacteroidia bacterium, assembly GCA_030431945.1. Taxonomy (GTDB): domain Bacteria; phylum Bacteroidota; class Bacteroidia; order Chitinophagales; family Saprospiraceae; genus Neolewinella. The sequence continues at coordinate 810 of JAUIIF010000013.1, forward strand.
CCGGGCTATCCACGCCTCCAATATCAAACCGGCTGAGGGGCAGGCCTACATCGTTGGTCAGATTAAGGTAGGCAGCGTCTCCTCCAATACTGGCAACGATAAAGGAAGGTTCTTCGTCGGTAGTCATGGTTACCCGGCCCTGGTCATCAGTACTGCCGCTGTATAGTTCCCGCTGCTGATAGCTGTAAGCTTTCACGGCTACCCCCTGGCGGGGTGCAGCATTAAGGAGGTCCGTGGCAAAAACGATGGTGCTTTTATCCGGATTACGTTTGGCGATCAACCCCAGGTTGGAGGAGACGATGTTCTGCGAGATGAACCGGTCACGATTATAATAAGCGGGCTTACAGGGGTCTTCCTGTTCCCGCCAGTTGAACTCATCGTAATAGCCATAAATACCGTAGTAATCCCCCATCATTGTCTCCGTTTCCCGAAAACCGAGGGAGAAGTCATCTTTGGTTCCATAAGTAATGGGTTCCAGGCCAAAATCCGTCGCCTGCACGCTACAACCGGTTACGGCATCCTCCATTCCGAAGCCGAGGCGCACCTGGTAGATGGCTGCAGCATCCGACGTGATGTATTTGCTGAGGTCCAGGGCATAGCGGCTCCAACTTGACGTATTGACGGCACCGCTCAGGCTACTGAGCGGTACACGTTCCTGGGTGATAATTTTCCCGACCCGCCGGAGGCTCCAGTCCCCGGGAGAATCACCGATGGAATGTTCCTGCAAGTACTGGGTGATGTTGCCGGTGTATATTTCAACGATTTCCAATTGAACGGCTTCAATTCCTACCGCTTCGAAAGGAAAAAGCCGCTGCCCCTGGTGCGGCAGAATCACTCCTTTACTTACGGTGCGCAGGTTGGGTTCCGTACGGCCCAGGTTCACTTTCCAGGATGTTTCCCGGCCCAGGCGTAAGCCCTTGGTGTTTATTATTTCATCGGACACCTGGAGGGTAAATTCGCCCAGGTTATCGTTTTTGGGGTAGATGTAAAGCAAATTTCCGTTTACCCTGGTGGAGTACTTCGAATTATCCGGAAAACGGAGCAGGCCGTTAAAGTCCTGCCGCGCATCGAGTGCATCACTGAAGCGGGCCAGTAAAGCGCCGTCTTCAGTGGCTACGGGGACCAGGCTTTCCAACCGGAAGTCATCATCTGCCGGGATCACCACCGTCAACTCCCCCTTAGTATCGGCAAAGCCGCTTTTTTGTCCGTCATAGAAAATGGTAACGGGCTCGGGGTTCTTTCCCCGGTTCGGGGCAACAATGGTATAGCTGAAGTGGCGGTTATCCGCTCCGGCTTCTACGGCAACTTTGGCCTCTTGCCTGCCCTGCCTGGCGCTTAACAACTGACCGATTTCAGCAACGGTTGATGCGTCATTCGTAATGACCTGGCCCGTTACTTCCACCGTTCCGTCTCCCTCTCCGGGGATAAACAGCCCGTCCGAAATGACTTCGGCTTTACGCGTCGGCGTGCTGAAGGCAAAGGTAAACGCTGGCTTCCCCGCTAACTTAACCCTGGCAATGTACTCGGTACCCGCAGCCCAGCCCCCCGTGGGTTCAAAGGAAAGCCCGGTTCCGCGCAGCGTAGCCGTTCCCGGGGTTGCAGGGGAAATACTGATCATTTCAGCAGCTTCCCCTTCCTGGGGCGCAGCAAACTGCACGAATAACGCTTCATCCCTGCTAATTACGCCACTGGTAAAGGCCTGAATTTCGGGGGGCACCGACACCGAAGTCGAAATGGTCTCCGCATCACTCCCCGAGCGTTCACAGCGGTATAGAAAGAAACAAAGTAGTACGAAAACTGGAATTAATCGGACGTAATTGGTGCTGTGCATGGTATGGGCTGGATTAGACTCAACAAAATAGTCGTTACAACTTTATCTTGCTAACCTAACGGGGCTATGCCCCCAATTATGACGCAAAAACGCGCGATATTTCCCCTTCAGCTGGTTGTTTTCCCTGGGGAAAGCCTCAACCTGCACATTTTTGAGCCGCGCTACCGTCAACTTATTGACGATGCGGAGCAAAATGACCTCTCTTTTTGCGTCCCTACCGTCATCAATGGCGGTCTTCTTCCCATTGCTACTGAGGTCAGACTCGTAGAGGTCGTCAATCGTTATCCTTCCGGGGAAAGCGACGTGCGTACCTTAGGTGGGAGAGTATTCTTTTTGGAAGACTACTGGAAAACCTATCCGAATAAACTCTACCCCGGTGCTGTTTGCCGGGAACTGGACGTTGACCTGGAAGAGGACCCTGAACTTAACGGAGAGATAATTCACCTGACCCGCAGCATTTACCAGGACCTGAAGATTGACAAAAAGATCCGGAACGCCGGGGAAGGTTTTAAAACCTACGACATCGCCCACTACGTCGGGCTGAAGCTCGAACAGGAATACGAACTTTTATCCCTGCTGGATGCCCCCTCCCGGCAACAATACCTGTTGCATCACCTGCATGCTATCCGCCCGGAGCTCCGCGAAGGTAAAAGCATCCAGGAACGGGCCTTACTGAACGGCCACTTTAAGGAATTGATTCCTCCTAAGTGGTAAGAAGAGGTTGCCCGCAAACAAGAGGAATCAGGTAGCAGGAGCAGCAGGCCGCGGGGTAAGGACAAGCCACTACCTCAGGCCAACCACAGGGTGCTGGTACTTCTCCAACGGTCTGATCACGACGTGTAAGCATTGCCGCCGCCCCTCACGTAGGCGGTGGCAATCGCATCCTGCAACTCTTTCATCCTCACGGCAGAAACCTCAATGGATTTACCGAATTTAAAATCGCCTTCCCCGGTCACGGGTACCAGGTGAAGGTGCGCGTGAGGTACCTCAAGGCCCAGTACACCAACGGCAATGCGGTTGCAGGTGATGACTTCTTTCATAGCGCCGGCCACCCGCTTAGCGAAGAGGTTCAGCCCCGTAAACTCAGCATCCGTGAGGTCAAAATAGTAATCGACTTCCCGCTTGGGAATACAGAGCGTGTGGCCTTCCATCATCGGGCGAACGTCCAGAAAGGCAATAAAATCTTCCGTTTCCGCGACGATGTGTCCGGGAATTTCCCGCTGGATAATTTTGGTAAATATACTGGCCATGACTAAACGCTGATGTCAATGATCTCAAACTGGATGGTTCCGTTCGGTGTGACCACCTCAGCGATATCACCTACGGCTTTACCCAACAAGCCTTTACCCATTGGGCTGCTCACGGAAATTTTCTTGGCCTTCAGGTCCGCCTCCGATTCACTGACCAACATGTAGGTCATGTCTTTTTTCAATTTGACGTTGCGAATGGTCACTTTGCTCATCACCGTAACGTGGCTGGTATCCAGTTGGCTGGCGTCCAGCACCCGGGCATTCGCCATTACTTTCTCCAGTTCGTTAATTTTCATTTCCAGGAGGCCCTGGGCATCCTTGGCGGCATCGTACTCAGCGTTTTCGGACAAATCGCCCTTTTCTCTTGCTTCAGCAATTGCTTTTGCTACGTTGGAGCGGCCGGTTGTTTTCAGTTCGTCCAGCTCTGCAGTCAGTCTATCGAAACCTTCCTGAGAAAGGTAGTGGGTTTGGGACATGGTCTGAATATTTGGGGTAAAGCAGAAAATCCTCCCTCCTTCCCGAAGGGGAAGCAGTGAAAACCCGGCTTACCGTTGATGTAAATACCCGGATCAGCTGGTCCGGGATTAGATAAAAACAGAGACGTTCCTACCGTGAGGTAGAAACGTCTCCGTTATGTGCTTGGTTCTACAAGGTAAGACTTTTTCGGACAAACGGGCAAATCGCCCGTCAACAAAGAAGGGCAATTGCAAGATCGCTCGGCGGCCAAGGCGCGAGGAACGAGCTGGCTCCGTTCCGGGTTGCTGCGCGGTCATCCGCCGAGAGACTGGCCCGTAAAACCGCTTTTCGGCGGACGAGTCAGGCCACTTCGTGTCCGCCTCGGCCGACGAACGCTCGCTTCTAAAGCCTTGCCTGCATTAGATCGAAACGCCGATTCCAATGTTGTGCGTACCGTTGAAAATACGCGTGTTCCGGAAGGCATAGTCGATGCTGAAACTGCGGCTGCGATCACCCTTTTTGAACGGTACCCGGATACTGGCACCAGCGCTGAGGCCGTCGTAGAGCGGAATCTCGGTTAGTTCACTTTGTTCGATGTCCGTACGGTATCCCAGGCGGGCGACAAACTGTTCCCGGAAGGCGTATTCCACGCCGGCGCCGAGCTGATCGCGACCAAAAGAATTCGCCGTGAAGTTACCCATCACGGTAATGCGCTGATCAGCGACTCCCGACAACAGGTCATAAGAAGCGCCGATGTTAAGCATTGAGGGCATTTCAAAGCCGGCAGAACGCTCCTGCAAGGCCCGGTTGTAGTTGGCTTCACTGGTTTGCGCCGCGACGGAAAGTCCCTGACCGCCGTAGGTCATCCGGGAGCCGATGTTGCGCAGGCTCAGGCCGAATTTGAATTCATCGTTCTCCCCGGCTACGTACTGCACTCCGGCATCGATGGCAAACCCGAAGGCACTGACGTCAGACGTACCTTCACTGACGCCGCGCAGCGTAACGCCCACGGAGACCGCTTCTTCAAAGGTGTAGCTGTAGGTAAGGCCAATGTTGATAAAACTGATGCTCAGTAAAGCACCGGTTCCTTCCGGCTGTGCGGTAGTCGTTACCGGAACGTCACCGAAATCCAGGCTCATAATGCTGAAGCCGATCGCTCCGCCATTGCCCTTTGAGCTGGCTACTCCGATGGACTGCATCGAGATGTCCGTTCCCTGCAGGTAATTGGCGTAACCGAGTTTAATTTCGGTGCCGTTGAAGCGGGAAAGGCCGGCGGGGTTGATGCGCATAGCTTCCACCCCGAACACACTGGCGGTATTCAGGGAGTGCAGGCCGGCGGAAGTTGCCCAGGGATTCATGAGGAGTTGGGCCGCGCCGGCTTCGCCCTGGCGGTCCGGGTTTCCGGCAAAGGCAGAAGCCGCCAGGCCGAAACATAGTACAAGTAGGTAGATTTTCTTCATGCTACTAGGTAATTGTAGGTTCCCGCAGTGGGGAGGATAAGTTTCGCAATACCGGCAACACCGGTACCACAGTGAGTTTTTTAAAGGGGCGCGGACGCCGGTGCAAGGTGAAGTGGAAAGGAGCAGAAAAACGTCGCCAGGCTCCCTTAGCCTGCTCCTTGATTAACTTACGTTGCACCGGCGTGCGCGCCTGATCTTGCGGCCCTAGAGCCCCGAAGGATCAAACTGGCGCTGAACGCCGAACCACTTGAGGGTCCGTTCACCCAGGCCGGGTGCCTCTACGTGGATGAGGTACACCCCACCCGCTACCGGAATACCCCGGAAGTTTTTCAGGTCCCATTCCAGCGCCGGAGAAATCTGACGCGTACCGATCGGGCGGCCAGTACCACGCAGCATGGTGGGTGTTTCATCCCGTTCGTATTTCCGAATGAACTTACCGTCCAGACTGTAAATGGTTACCGTGGCCTTAGCCGGCAGGTTGGTGATTTTCACGTTGGTTTCAAACTGGCTGTCTTCGTAAGAACTGAACCCGTAGTATGGGTTCGGTACCACGTTGATCATTTCCAGGGCCCGGGCAATCCCCACGTCGTCCAGGTCGCCGGCAGCTTTGCCATCGATACTGAAGCGGTAGGTAGGGTAACCATTGGTATCTTCCGTACCTTCTGCCACGCCGAATTTGTTGTTGACGCGCAGTTTAATGGTTGCATCGTTCGGGATAATACCGTCAGCGTAAGAAAGCAGTTCCGCACCAGGCGTCAGGAGCGGGAAGCCGGCCCAAACGACATCACGCAGGCCAACCGGAATCCGGGAGTCATTGGAGCGCTGCTCGAAGCGGCTTTCCAGGTACTCCCCGGCGTCGTACGGACGGTCCGTGACGTAGAAGAAGTGCTGGCCACCGGCAACGTAGTTGTACAGGCTGAACCCACTTGGTACCACATCGAGAATCATGTCGGAAGGGTTCCAGATCATGTCGTTACCATTGCCCTGTACCTGGAAGGTATCCGTCATGTTGGGGCCAAACGGAATTTTTCGTCCGTCGTAAAGGCTGTTCTCGCCCCAGAAGATTTCCAGGCGCTGGCCGGTTTCCACATCTACGGCGTAGCCGGGGAACCAACCCATTCCTTCTGCCAGGTCAGGATCAATATTATCGTCTTCCGCAGGAAGGCCGTCGGCGCCGGCCTCCTTGGTTACACTCGGGGTTGCCCGCACGCGGAACTGCTCCCGGTGATCGCTATCCGCCAACGGTTCGCCGTTGATAACGATATCCCGGTAAAATTCATTCGACGTTTCCACTACCGGACACCGCGACCAGAGGTCTTTGTTCGACGTCAGGACAATGTCCACGTTGTTAAGCTTTTCCATCGAGAAGAAGCGGGAAGCACTTGCATTATTACGATCTACCCAGACCGGAGAAATGTACGGGAAGCCACCCTGCCGCGGATTATGGTCCATCAACTGGTACGGGTAAATGCCCGGGAAGAAGTCATTGTAGACCTGCTCCGGGTCTTCCTCCTGGTAATTTTCGTCGGTCCCCGTGTTACGTAATTGAACAATTGGGTCTGGAAGACAACCGAGACATTGGGAATCGTCAGGTTAAGACCATCCGGCAGGAAGGTTAACCAGGGATCCTGCGTTTCATCAGCGTAGGAAATGGTTGCTCCAATGGCACCATTGTTCTCCTCTTCTCCCGTTTCTTCTCCCGGCTCCGGCACATCGCCGATGCTGACGGAGAAGCCGAATTCCGGAATAATCTGCTCATTACGGGTATCGATGGTCCGCTCACTCAGGATGGTGGGTGCATTACAATCTGCGTCCAGACAACGAAGCATCCATTTTACGGTGTCGTTCAGGATCTGATCCTGCATATTTTCGTCGAAGAAAGTAATCTCATATTCCCCGTCAACAACCTCCAGCGGGTTGGCAACAAAAACGTCGATGGGGGCAGCACCTCTTTGGTACGTTACTTCGGGGTAAGCGATGTCTCCGGCGGCAAATGCAGCTTCCATTTCCTCACGGGTTGCTTCCGTCATGTCCAGGAAGTTGCCATTATTACCCATGCCGGCAACGCGGGTGACGGAAGCTCCGTCTCCGTAGGCCGCCATCAGGGTCCGATCCAGGATCGGGCGCGGGATGACCTGGTAGTAAGGCGTTCCGGCCTGAACATCACCAATATTCCGGCTGGAAGGAATGTACTGCTTGCGTTGGCCGGGATCGGCCAGATCGTAAGGGTCGTACTCCTTGTAATTATTGTAACCGTAAGCGAGTACCGTAAAGTAGTACCGCCGGTGGTTGATCAGACGGGTATCGTCACCGCTGGCAAAAGCATCCGAAGTTATCCGGAAACTGTGCCGTAATCCGTTATCGGATCCCGTTGCCCGCAGGGAAGGGACGAGGAACGGTACGTTAGGATCGAGCGGATTGTCTTCTTCCAGGGGCTCGTTCCAGTCAAATATCTTGGTGACCCCGTTCTCCAGGTCATACTGGGCAATTTCCCGTACGCGCTCCGGATTATCGATTTCGGCAAGGTCTACATCAGGGCCGGAGAATTGGAAAATCCGGTACCCCTCAAAGCGGTAAAGGCTGTCTTCCCCGGGGGGAACACCAAATCCTTCTTCCTGGTAGGCTTCTTCGAAGTTATTGCTGGAGCGTGAGTTGCTGAACAGTAAGACGATTTCCCGGTCCAGCTCTACTACATCGACGTCTGGTGCATCCGGTCCTTCGAGCAGATCGAAACAGGCGTCAAAGAGGTCCTGCGCCAGGTCATCGGCCTGCTGCAGGCGCTGGATGGATGGGTTAGGGTACGTTTGGTCCGGAACCCACACGACCCCAATGATCAACTCATTCACGGCACCGGGGCGCAGCGTGAAGGGGCCGGAGGCTTGCAGCGTACGACGGTCACCAAAGGGTAACTCTGCCGTTACCATCGACCACCCGGAAGGATCATTCGGGGCTGCCGGGAAAGCGTAGGGGGTTTCTTCGGCGCCAGACTGGTCAAAGCCGGATCCGATGTTCCACAGTGGAGAACCGTCCCGCCAGCGTCCCTGGAGGTAGCTGTAGTACTCTTCTGCGGTGGAAGGGTCCGTCGTCTGTGGGTCAGGGTCACCTACTCCACCGTTATTGATGTAGATGAAGGAGGACATGCCCAGTTCTTCTTCACCGATCTGGACACCTTCGGCGTTGAAGATCGGTGCAATGGGGCCACGGAAATAGTCAACCCCCAGAATTGGAATTTCATCACAGTAGGTGTTTACACCTTGCGGACAGGTACAACCCGTGGCACCATCCAGCTCATCTTCGTTATATACGTAAGCGAGGGAACGGGTGGTGTCACTACCGACGTAATCGTCGGTATAGCACCCCAGATCCGGGTCTACCCACATGGCGAAGTAAGTATCGAAGATGTCTTCCGTTGCCCGGTTGATCAGCTTATAGCGCTGAAAGGTCATGCTGTTGATGTCATCGGACGTGGTGTAGGCAAAGGCCTGCACCTGTACTTCCATCTGAATCTGCAGCGGGGTATTGGATTGCCGGTGGGTGTTACCCGCATCGTTGTAAATCCAGAAGGTCATCTCTTCGGGGAACTGGGGCGTTTCGCCACAACCCCGGATTTCGATGATCGGATAGTCTCCGGTAGTCGGATCGTAGATGCCATCGCCGTTTTCATCCCAGAAACCAGCCAGTCCCTGCGTGGTGTTCGGCAGTTCAAACCCGTGTACTTCGAAGAAGTAATCGTTACCGGTAGCGGGCCAGCCCAGAATATCGGTAGGAATGTCACTGGGGTCAAGGGTGGCACCGGGAGTATCCCGGATTTCTTCGAAAGCTGCCCGGACATCACGAATGTCCTGCCCCTTTACGTTGAAGAAACGGTCCCAGCGGGCACAGGTGTCTTTAGAGGTGGTGCCGTCGTCCGTCAGTGGACCGGGGTAGTAGTCAAAGTTACCACCGCTCCGGCCATAATCCTGAGCGGCTACTTTTAACCCGCCGCCTGGGTCACGACCGCCGAGCCACACGGCTCCGGCGAAGATGGAACTTACTTCCGGTACTCCGGGAGGGGGCTTGGGTACGATGTAACGGCCGTCGTTGCCATCCCACCAGACGTCACCGCCGGTGGTAAGACGTGCACGCACGTTATTGATTTCCATGTCGATTTGCGCCACTGCGTTGTCACAGGCGTCGCGAAAGTCAATCTGCTGCTGCTCTGCTGCCGTAGCCGGTCGGTCGGCACCTGGCCCTTTGTGGGCCAGCAGGGAGGAGGGGGCTGTGAACCCCACCAGCGCGATTAATGATAATAGGAGTTGCTTAACTCGCATAACTATATTTTTAAAATAATTGGCGGGATACGGTTACAGGCTGAACTGCGCACCGAGGAACATCCGGCGGGGCAGGGTAAAGAATCCTGGGTTGAGGACACTCCAGGAGTAAGCAGCCAGGTAGCTGTCAACATTGCGGGAACCCGAAGCAATCTGCTCTAACTGGTCCCGGCCGAAGCTGGACTGCAGGTAGCCCGGATCTTCCGCAGAACCGGTTGCCGAGTAGACGTTGAGGACATTGCGCCGATCGAGGATATTCGATACGCGGAAGTAAACGTTCACCCGGGCGTTCTGACCGATGGTGAAGTCCTTGTTGATCTGACCGTTCAACGTGAAGTTGAAAGGCTTGCGGGCACCGTTCAGGGAGCCTTTAGTACCGGAACCCCCGAGTTCAGAAGGAAGGAAGGTCGCCGTGTAAGGACGGCCGGTAACGGCAGAGCCCTGCAGGTTAACGCCCAGGTCTTTCAGGAAGTTAGGGGCGTTAGAGTTGCGGCCGATGCGGTAATCGAGTACCAGGTTGATCCGGTGACGCTCGTCAAAGTCAAGGGGGAAGAGCGTCCGCAGGTTACCCCGGCTCGTCAGGCCACGCTGAGAACCGGCGTTGGAGCCGGTACCATCCGCAAACTGCAGGGTGTAGTTGGCGTTGACCGTGAAGTTGGCCGTACGGCGCAGGTCATAAGTAAGGCTGAATCCTTTTACCGTACCAAAATCCTGGTTGTCGTAAGTCGTGTACTGGTTGACAATCGGCACGGGGAAGTAGGTACGCAGCTGGATCATGTCCCGCATTTCCTTGTAGTAAGCCGCAATGGTGAGGGCTGATGTTTGGGAAAGGCGCGTCTTGAAGCCAACCTCGTAATCCACCGTACGCTCCGGGCGCAGGGCCGGGTTGTTGAAGGTGCTGCCACCGGCACGCTCTACGAAGAAGAAGTAATCCAGGGCCGTAGCCAGCGTGTTGCTGGGCGGACGCTGCAGGAGGACGTCGTAGTGCGCAAAGAAGTTGGCATCGTCAGAAATGGGGAAGGAGAAAGCCAAACGTGGCATCACGTTGAACTGGACCTCGTAATCCTTAAAGGAAGTCTCCACCGTGAAGTTATCTTCCTTGATGAAGTTGGCTACTTCGTGGACATTCGGGTTGGCGTACTTCGGGAACACCAGGCCGGTACGGATACCGTCAATTTCCTGCGGACCGTTAGTAGGCGTTCCGTCCGGAAGGTACCAGGTGTCACCATCGCGGTAAGCCTGTACTTCCGTACCGTTGTCTTCCGAGGTGTACACCGCGAAGTCAGATCCGATGTTGCCGGGCTTGTCACCGCCAAAGCCTTCGTGGAAATCATCCGCACCAATAATCTCGTAAAGGCTGTACGGATCTTTCAGTACCCGGGTGTTTGCGTCGTAGCGGTCTACGCGCACGCCCAGCCGGAAGATCATTTTATTGATGGTAAACTTGTCCTGCAGGTAGGCAGAAGCGTAGATGGGCCGGTTGGGCGCTACGTTGAAGGAGCGCTCCCCGTTGGCATCCAGGGCGAAGAAATCGTCGAAGGTACCGTCGAATTCATTGCCGAGGTAATCGTAACCGAAGTAATCCATCAGACCGTTGAAGGTCAGTTCCCGGGCACTGAACAGGTCGAGGCTCAGGTCCTCAGGATTGAGGCCGTCGACGTTGATGTGCTGGTCCAGCGGAATACCCAGGCGTTCACGAACGGCCCGGTAGAATTGACCGTCCTGGCTCGTAACCGTTGGTGCCAGTACCGGCGTCATGCCAAACTGACCACCGATGTCGACGGAATCAACTACCCGGTTTGTTTCTGCGACCGAAGGGATGTGAATGTTGGCCAGCTGGCGGGCGACCGTCCACAGGCCGCGGGGAGACAGCGAATAGCCGCGGTTTGTCCGCTGCTCGTACCAGACACCAAACTGGATGCTGTGGCGGCTCTTGTCCGAGCTGCCGGGCACGATATCGAAGGAGGCGTTAGCCTGGAAGGTGTAAAGGTCATTGTCACTCTTGCTGTAAGAGTTGTACACGGCACCGGCATTGGAATTGAAGCCCCAGCTACCGGTATAGAGGGACTGCGTCCGACCGTTAATGGCTGCGAACTGATCCAGCGTCCGGGATGTAGAGCTTACGTTGGCCAGACCAAACCGATCCGCCGTGAAAGGCTCACTCGGGTCGGTACCCAGGTAATTGTTGTAATTACTCAGGATCGGGTTGTTGGAAGTGGAGGGGTCGAAGCTCCGGAGAACTTCCCGGTAGTCAATCTGGAAGGGCATCACCGATTGGGTAGCCGTATCGAAGCGGAAGTCGTACACCGGGATGTAATCGATATCGAAGGTACCGACGTGTCCGTAATCGAAGAAGTTTTCGCCGTGGATCGGATCGGCCGTATTGCTGTTGGTATTTTCTGCGGTGAATTGCAGGGTATAGCTGGCGTTCTGAATGACGCTTTTGGCACCGCTGCCGTCGCCGTCGGCAACACCGCTGCCACCCAGGCGGTGACGGAAGCGGAAGTTACCCCGGTAGTTCTGGCTGAAAGACGTGGGGTTGCGGGCGGCGTTCAGCAGCCGCCAGCCGCCGGGGGTAAACTGGTTAGAGCCTTCGCCGTAGAAACCGGAAAGGGAAACATCGATGGCGTCACTCAGGCGGGCGTCAATTTTACCGTTCAGGTTCAGGTTGTCGGATTCTTCGAAGGGGCGCGTTTTCAGGACGTTGACGTCGTCATTGGTCAGGAAGTCAGCTGCCACGAAGGGGCTCCGTCCGGCAATAATGACCGGATTAGCCTCGATTTCGGCAATGACATCGTCCTTGGCGCGGTACAGTGGTACGGCGGAAGGGTTATCGTCTTCCCGGTAGGTGTAGCGGCCGGAAAAGCGGTAGCCCAGGATGGAACTGCCTTCTTTATTACGCAGGATCGGACCGTTCACGGAAAGCCCCACCAGGCTGTTGCCGTAATTATCCAGTCCTTCGCTGGTTTCCGCCTCCGCGCTCAGGCGGAATTGGTTGCTCGGGCCTTTGGTCGTAATGGAGATGATACCACCGGTCACGTCACCGTAGCGCGCTTCGATACCACCGGTAATCACCTGCATTTGCTCAATTTCGGAATCCGGCACGCTCGTGGAGCTTACCCGTACGCCGTCGACGTAGTAATCGGTCGCGTTGGAACGCGATCCCCGGACGTTAATGGCTCCGCCTTCATCCGCCGAAGCGGCACCAGCGGTAATGGAGGCAATCTGGTTGATGTTACGGGTGGGGAGGTTGCGGATTTGTTCGGAGGTTACCGTCTGGCCGGAGGTGGTGTTATCCTGCTCGATGAGCGGCACCTTGAAGCCCGTAACCACTACCACGTCGAGGTTAACCCCTTCGTTGGTTACTTCCACGTCCGCCACGTTCGTTTTACCGGCGTTTACCGGAATGTCGTTGATCCGGGTTGGCGGGTAGCCGGTGTAATCCACCTGTACGTCATAAGTACCGGGGTCGATGTTGGAGAAAAAGTAGTTACCGTCGAGGTCCGTATTAGTACCCTGGTAAAAGGCACCATCTTTAAAAAGCTGAACCGTGGCGAAGGGGAGCGGCGCATTATTGTCGTCCACATCCGTCACTTTACCCTGCAAAGAGGTCTGGGCAAAAGCAGTAAAGGCGGTAAACACGAGTAAAAAGAGGAGTAGCGTTCTTTTCATACCTGGTGAGTTGTGCGGTGGGTAGCGGGAAGCCGGAAATGGCACCCCAACTACAAAAGTGTGACACTAAAGTGAGATTTTTCACGTTGATTCCCCTCGGGGCAAGTCAGCCGACAAAAGAACATCCCTCTAGTGCTAAGGCCGCAAAAGTAATCAAGTTTGACAGACTTTTGCTATCACCAACCGAATTGCGGGAGGGCGTTTTGTCGGCTGACTTCTATATAAGGATGTTTTTGGGGAAGAACACCACCTTACCCGCGTGATAAAGCAGGGCGCGGCCGCAGGTGCAAAGTCGGGTACAGGAAAGCAGGCACGGGCCCACCCTGCTGCCCTGCCTTGCCCTGCACCTGCGGCCGCGCCCCTTTTTCACTACGAACATCAGCCACCAAAATTGATCAGGACAACTTAGCTATACCCCACTTTGCTGAGCGAGAGCGTAGCAAAACTACCGCTCGTCGGCCGCGGCGCGAGGAACGAGCTGATTCCGTCCGCCGAGCGATTGGCCCGTAAAACCGCTTTTCGGCGGATGAGTCTGGCCACTTCGTGTCCGCCTCAGCCGACGAACTGTGCCTTCTTACGATTACCCGGTGGTTTGCCCGGGGCAGCAGCGCGCAACTCCGCTATTATTTGTACTTTAGCCGCTCTGACTCCACGCAACCGAATGGCTAAAAAATCTGGTAAAACGACAATTCACGACATTGCCTACGAACTGGGTTTGAACGCCAGTACCGTAAGCAGGGCCCTGGCCGACAACCCGGTGGTAAGTCAGAAAACCCGCGATCTCGTTCAGGCCAAAGCCCGTGAGCTTAACTACCAGCCGAACCGGATTGCCGCCGCCCTGCGCCGGGGGCGAAGCGATATTCTCGGGGTGATCGTCCCCGCCATCGACCGGGCGTTTTTCGGCAGGGTCATCCGCGGCATTGAAGAAAAAGCGGACAAAGCCGGCTTTCACATCATTGTTTGTCAAAGCTACGATTCCGCCAAGCGGGAACGGGCCATGGTCAGCACCCTGCAACGGCTGCAGGTAGACGGCATCATGATTTCCACGGCTAAGGATAAGGAACCCATCACCGATTTTTATAAACAGTTGATGGCTACCGGCTTACCGATTCAGTTTTTTGACACCATGCCCGCCGGGCTCGATGCCCCGGCCGTCGTGATCGATGACGAACTCGGTGGTTTTGAAGCAACGGAACACCTCATCAAAGCCGGTTACGAGCGCATCGCTCACCTGCGCGGGCCCCAGCACATTCACATTTATCACGACCGCTACCGGGGCTACGTACGGGCGATGACGGAGGCCGGGCGGACCGTTGACCCGCGCTACGTCATCGATATTGATTCACATTTTGACAGCGGCGAAGAAGCTTTCGTACAACTCTGGAATCTGCCCCAGCCGCCCGACGCCATTTTCAGCAGCAGTGATTACAGTGCGGCCGCCGGCATCAAAGCCTCCGAGAAATACGGCATCCGGGTACCGGAAGAACTGGCCATCATCGGCTTTGCTAATGAATCTTTTACCGAAATCATTACGCCAAAGCTCTCTACCGTAGACCAGCAGACCCGGACCATGGGGCGCCTGGCCGCAGAGCGCATGATTGCGGTAGTGACGGATAAAAACGCCCTGCAAAGTCTGGAACGGCGACTGGTACTGGCCCCTAAGGTCATCGTCCGGAAAAGTTCGCAGCGGTAGTCCGGACGGCAGGGAAGCACGTACGTCTGGTGGCAGGGTATTCCGTTTGTCCGATAAAACGTATCGCAGGAACATCAACAAACGTAACACCCTACGTTTGGTAGTCTGTCAATACTTAAACTAATGGTCTAGGTCCTGGTAAATTTTCGTAGCTGACAAGCCACTAGTGTGGCAATTTGGCACGAACCACGCCGTACGCGAAAGTGCCCGCGACGGAGCTGAGAATGACCACACCAATGGCCCAGATGCCCTGGCCAAGCAAGGTAAACATGGGGCCGGGGCAGGCCCCCGTCAGTGCCCAGCCTAAGCCGAAAAGGATACCGCCCAGTAAGTAGCGGGGAACGGACATATTCTTCGCATTCAGCTTCCAGTCACTTCCTTTATAGGTTTTCCAGCCAAACTGCTTGGCTAATGCCACACCGATGGCGCCCAAGACGACGGCCGTACCGATGATGCCGTACATATGAAAGCTTTCGAAGCGGAACATTTCCTGAATGCGGTACCAGGAGATGGCTTCGGATTTCGTCATGATGAATCCAAAAATCGTTCCGAGAAAGAGGTAATAGAATAAACGCATAATCAGCAGATATTAAAAGAAGTAGGAATCGGTTGGAAAGTGGGGATGATGCTGCCCGAGCGCGTGGCCCGGGGACAGCAGGAATCAGAGCTGCAGGACAAAGGGCAGGACCAGCCAGCTCATCACTAAGCCACCAATAAAAAAGCCGATTACGGCGATCAGGGAAGGCAACTGCAGGTTAGAAAGGCCGCTGATGGCGTGGCCGGAGGTACAGCCGCCTGCCCAGCGGGCTCCGAAGCCGATCAGAAAACCACCCCCTACCAGGGCGACCAGGCCCCGCAGGGTGAAAATCTGGTCTGCGGCAAACAGTTCCGGCGGTACGTAACTGGTGAAACCGGCTGTTGACGGGGCGGAAACCCCAATTCCCTGCAAGTGCTCAATGGTGGCCGCAGACAGGGCAATCGGCTCCGGGTTAGGAAAAACATAAAAGGCCAGGAAGCCGCCGATGATTGCCCCGAAGGCAAAAAGCAGGTTCCAGCGCTGCGCTTTCCAGTCAATGCGAAAAAAATCGTATTTCTCTCCACCACCCGCAATGGCACACATGGTCCGCAGGTTGGAGGAAACGCCGAACTCACGCCCGGCATAAAGCAGCAAAAACATCGTAAGCGCGATGAGCGCACCACTAACGGACCAGTGCCAGGTAGAGGAAAGTAAATTGTAGATCGTTGTCATCAGAGCAATTAAGGAGTATCAAACATTATTAAAACACCTCATTAGCGGGAGCGTTGCGAGCATCTGTAATCAATAGCTGTCGTTATCCGACGCTCAAGTGTCAAAAAGGCACTTGCTCCCTGAAGCTAAGGCAAAGATCAGGCGGTCTTATTTCCGGGCTTGTGATCTTCATCACAGAGGAAAAAAATCAAGCCGGGGAGCTTCCTGGGTGGTGGGCCATCAGGCCTTCCGGATCAGCGCGTAACAACACGTGATGAAAAAGTCTTTGACCCAGGGAATCCGGTCGATAAAGGAGGGTACCTTTCTTGGGGTCAGGCCGAATTTCGTTTCGTAATTAGGGTTGATCAGCCAGAGGTCTTTTTGTTCGAAGCGAAAGCCGGTTTTACTTACCAGGGCGCTGAATTGATCAATGCTGATGCCCGTTTCCTTGATTTCAAGTAGGGCTTCGATCCGGGATTCAGGTTCTCCGAATCCACTCAGTACTTTTCGGTACCACGGTGCCGGCAACAGGTGAAACCAGGGCAATTTATTCAGGGCTTTACTGCCGCAAATTTGCTGGTGGCCGCCAAAAGGCATGCGCCAGGGAGGAAAGCCGAAAAATATTCTTCCTTCCGGACGAAGAAAATTATGCACAAACCGGAGGAAGCGTTCCTGGTCGTGGATGTGTTCAATGACGTCGCGCAGAATGATCAGGTCAAAGGTTCCCAGTCGCGCGGCATCGCTGGCGTAGATGTCCTGGACAATCAGGTCGACGTTGGCTTCCGGGACCACATCCTGCAGGTAAGAAAGCCCCAGGTCAATCTTGGTTTGGTTCAGGTCCACGCCCACCGCGGCGCAGCCGCGGCGTAGAAAAGGTACTAAATTACCGCCTTCTCCGCAGCCGATTTCGAGTACCCGGGTTGCCGCCGTGACGGGCATGGACTGCTCGATGTAGGGCAGGACGTAATTCTCCGTTGTCCGCGCCTGCTCCTCAAAATATTGTCGCTTATTCTGGTGCCGTTCCTGCATGGCGCGAAGGTAGTACGTTCTCCGGGTTGTTCGTTAGTTAATGGTCCGCTTTGATTTTGTCCGCTACGCCAGGCTTCATCAACGCCCGGCGTTTTCAACAACCGGCACAGCGCCCCTTTTTATTCCGGGTTAGTCAAAGCCATAAGGGAACAAGCCTGGAACGAATTACCTTCGCGCCATGCCGAAACAATACCTGATCGTCTCCGCTGCTGCGCTGATTACGGCCTGTTGGTTTTCCGTTGGCTTTCATCAGGGGGATGAACATTTCCAACTGCTGGAATTTGCCGCCTGGAAACTGGGGCTGCTGACGGAAGACCAGCTGCCGTGGGAATTTGCAGAACAAATGCGGCCGGCCACCCAGCCGGCAATTGTGTATGTCTTCTACAAGGTGGCGGCACTTTTCGGTGATGTCAACCCTTACCATTTTACTTTCTTTTTGCGCCTGCTCTCTGCCGGTCTGTTTGCTTTCGTTGCGGTGCAGGTATGGGCCCGTTTTGCTCCGGCCCTGGCCACGGCACAGTTGGTCCGCTGGTTAGCCCTTGGTTTACTTTTCAACTGGTGCTCCGTCTACAGCGGCATCCGTTTTTCGGGAGAGAACTGGGCGGGTATGGCCCTGGCCCTGGGGGTACTGACCTACCCGTTGCCGCAGGCCCGTGGCCACCACCACCTTTTCACTCCGCCTAAAAACGGCGATATCCTGGCCTGCTTTGCCGCAGGCTTACTCTTCGGGCTAGCCTTTCTTTTCCGGTATCAGGTCGCCATTATGGTCGTAGGGTTTGGCGGATGGTTACTTTTTATCGGCAAGGAAAATTGGCAACGCCTGGCGCTGGTTGTTGTGGGAGGCCTGCTCGCCGTAGCGCTGGGGACGCTGGCCGACCGTTGGTTCTACGGGGAATGGGTCATCGCTCCGTGGCATTACCTCCGGGCCAACTTAGTGGAAGGGAAAGCCGCCACCTTCGGCACCGCCCCGTGGTGGGACTATTTCCGGATGGTATTTGAGCGCGGCGTTCCTCCCCTCAGCCTGCTCTATATCGTAGCTCCCCTGTGGTATGCCTGGCGCTACCGGCGCGATCCGCTGAGCTGGATGATGGTTCCTTTCCTGTTCGTCCACTTTCTCCTTTCCCGCAAAGACGCGCGCTTCCTCTTCCCCTTACTCCCCTGGGTGCCGGTCATGATTCTGGCCGGACTGCAGGAATTACGTCACCTCTACGGCCAGGACTGGCTGCAACGCCGCTGGGGGCAACGGAGCATAAAATTGCTCTGGACCATTAACCTCCTGGTCCTCTCCACCGTCTTGTTTCGCCCCTTGATCAGTGAGGTGAAAGTGAACAAGTTTGTCTACGACCGCTACGAACAGCCCGTAACGCTTTTTGCCGACGACAAGCACCTTTATTCCTACACCAACCTGACCTTACACTTCTATCAGCGCCCCGGCAAAGTGACCATTTACCAGAACGCCACGCGGGAGGCGTGGCCGGCTTGTACCACCTCCGTATGCCTGTACTCCCAGTTTACCCGCCAGCCTTCTCCTCCGGCTGGTGCAAAACTCATTTATACGACCCGGCCGGCCTGGGCCAACGCCCCCTTGCTGAAAAAATGGCTGCATAATCTGGCCTGGTGGTCGGTCTATGAGTTGTAACCGGGCCGACTGTTACTTCAACTAATTAATC
The DNA here is from genome assembly GCA_030431945.1 of Bacteroidia bacterium. Classification (GTDB taxonomy): domain Bacteria; phylum Bacteroidota; class Bacteroidia; order Chitinophagales; family Saprospiraceae; genus Neolewinella. The sequence goes on from JAUIIF010000013.1 coordinate 19,409, forward strand.
CAGCCCAGACGTTTGGTAATCCCTGGGCAAATGCCTACCTTTGCGCTCCTTATTAAAAAATTGGTGCCATGCCCAAGATGAAAACGCACAGCAGTGCAAAAAAGCGCTTCAAAATTACCGGTTCCGGTAAGGTGAAGCGTTTTCAGGCCTACACATCGCACATGATGCGCAACAAATCCAACAAAGCCAAGCTTCGCCTTCGTGACGGTGCCCTGGTTTCCGTTGCTGATGAGAAGCGGATCAAGCGCCTGCTGTGTAAGTAAACTGCTTTTTGCTGCCTAGTCAGCACCCCGAGTAATTCCCAAGCGGGGAATCTCTATTTTCCACGAGAGTACGGGCCCCAAGAACCAACAGGTCTCCGTACTGTACAAAAACAGAGCTATATGCCACGTTCAGTAAATGCGGTTGCAAGCCGCGCGCGCCGCAAGCGCTACCTTAAAGCCGCCAAAGGATACTTTGGTGCACGTTCCAAAGTCTACACCGTAGCTAAGAACGCCGTCGAAAAAGCCTGGGGCTACGCCTACCGGGATCGTCGCAACAAGAAGCGCGTTTTCCGCCGCCTCTGGATCGCACGTATCAACGCTGCTGCCCGCCAGAACGGCACCACCTACAGCCGTCTTATGCACGGACTCAGCGAAGCAGGCGTAGGCCTGAACCGCAAAGTTCTTGCGGACCTCGCTATGAACCACCCCGAAGCCTTCAAGGCCGTAGTGGATAGTGTGAAAAAATAAGGGACATCGCCTCCCTTTAATCCCACGAACTACCATTGGTAAGCCCCGTTAGTCACCAGACTGACGGGGCTTACTTTTTTCAGGCTAATCGATCCTGCTTATAATCACCTCAAGGTCTTATCATTGTAACGAATACCCCAGACTATGAAGATCCTTCCCCTCCTCCTGCCCTTCCTGTTCCTTTGTGCCTGTCAGCAGGATGCACCGGTTACAGCAACACCAGACCTTCCCGCCGCTGCCGTGGACACGCTGTCGTTCGAAGTATTCACCTTCCGGGATTCGGCCG
>JAUIIF010000531.1 GCA_030431945.1 Bacteroidia bacterium
CCCAAAGCTTTGGCACGGTCTACTTTAGAGCTGGCCAAGAGTTTGGCGAGCTCATTCTGGGCGGCGTCCAGGTCCCACTTCAGGCTATTGAATTCACCAATCTCGGCAGCATACATCTTTTTTATCTGGGCGGTCTGGGCGTCGGTGAGGTTAATGTCTGCACGGTACTTCATGATCACTTCCGTGGCGAACAACTCTTGCTTGAAGACGTCCTGAGCAACCAGGTTACCGCCCATAGCGAGGGCGAGGAACAGGGAGAAAAATAATTTCATTAGGATAGTATTTAAGGTAGATTAATTAAAAATCAGCGATTAATGAATTTGAGGACGACTCCCAGGAATACACGGATTCCGGATCTTCCAACAGTATTTCGGTGGGTGCTGCGGTAGTTCTTTCCAGGGAGATAACGATTACCTGATCGTGCGCTTCGGACGGGGGAGCGGCTCCGGTGCTCCACCTGGTCAGCACCAGCAGCACGGTGGCAGCGGCGGCTAGTGGCACCAGGTAACGCCACTTACCCTGGGTCGGCCTTGCCGGCAGGCCGGGGAAGGGCGGAGGCACTGTCTGCTCATCCCGCAGCTTCAGCTCGGCAAAGAATTCCCGGAGGTCATCATCTGAAGGGTTCATACACTCTCTTTTTGAATTAACGTTCGTAAGGCGGCTTTTCCACGGCTGTAATGGGTTCTTACCGTGCCGATGTGCAGGTCCGTTATTGCCGCAATTTCCGTCAGACTCATCCCGTGGTAAAAGGCGAGTAACAGTACTTGTTGCTGCCGTGGCGGCAGCCGGGCCAGCAAGGCCCGGTAGTCAGTGGTCTCGCCCCCCGGCTCCGGGGCCACCAACTCCGGGGCACGCTCCAGTTCGGAAAACCGTACCCGCTGCCGGAGGTAATCCATTGCGGTGTACCTGATGACCGCAAACAGCCAGGTTTTAAACGACGACCGTTCCTTAAACCGGGCTTTACCATCAGCAATTTTCAGGTAGGCCATCTGCAACACTTCCTCCGCATCGTGGTGGTCGTAATGACAACACTGGCTCGCCCAGCGAAAGGCGTCGGCATGGTGTGCCTGCAAAAGTTGTTCGAGCCTGTTGTTTCTCATTTACCCATTAGTCGGAAAAGACGGGCGTTTGTATGACCTCCCCCCAGTTTTTTTTTAAATAAAATCCACCTGACCGACCGGGTGCCTTACCAACGAGTGCCTGAAAAAGAGAAACGGCTTCCAGCATAAGTGCTGAAAGCCGTTTCTCCAAAGCGTAAGCTGCGCAAGACTTATTTGTCCTCCGCTACGTCTTCTTCGATGTTGTGGTCCACCAGGATCCGGTTACAGTGCTCACAAATCATGACCCGCTTACGCTGGCTGATTTCCAGCTGCTGCTGCGGCGGGATGGCGTTGAAGCAACCGCCACAGGCGTTGCGCTCTACGGTGACCACGCCCAGACCGTTGCGGTACGTGTTCCGGATACGGTCGTAGCCTTTGAGCAGACGATCGGAAATTTCCTTACGCTGCTTATCTGATGCCCGGCGAAGTTTCTTTTCTTCCTTCTCCGTCTTGGCGATAATGGCCTTGAGTTCTTCCTGCTTCACGGTGAGCAGTTCTTTTTTGCTGGCCTGCTTTTCGAGCGTCATGTCCAAAGCAGCCTGCTTGGTCTCCAGCTCGCGGGCGGAGGAGCCGGCCTTCTTGTCGGAAAGCTGAATCTCCAGGCGCTGCATTTCGGTCTCCTTCATCAGGGCCTCATACTCGCGGTTGTTCTTCACGTTGTTCATCTGCTCCTCGTAGCGCATGATGAGCTGCTCGGATTCCTTGATGTTGTTGTCGTGACGGGAAATTTCCATTTTCAGGTCTTTCACCTGTCCTTCCAGGCGAGCAACACGGGTGTTGAGGCCGGCAATCTCATCTTCAAGGTCACTCACTTCCATCGGAAGTTCTCCTTTGAGGATTTCGATTTCGTCAATCTGGGAGTCAATTTGCTGAAGGCGATACAACTCGCGCATCTTTTCTTCTACCGTCTTGTCGGTCAGTACTGCCATGCGTCTGGTATAGTTTTTACTTTAATTGTAGGGCTTTACACGAAGTAACGCACCGGATTGGTGATCTGCTCCGTGCAAAGAACCGCAAAGGTACGGAATTTCTTAGTTAACAACTCCGCAAGTAATTGAGTTGTAAACTGTTCGCTTTCATAATGCCCAATATCACAGATAATGATCTCTCCATCAGCGTCAAAAAACTCGTGGTATTTGTAATCTGCGGTGACAAAAACCTGGGCACCAGCCATTTTGGCCTGCTGCAGCAAGAAGCCTCCGGCCCCACCGCACAGGGCGACTGTACGTACCGGGCGGGCCAGCAGCCGGGTGTGCTTCACGACCGGCGTCTCCATTTGATCCTTGAGGTGGTGCAGAAAAGCGGTCTCGGACAGCGGCGCGGGCAATTCCCCCACCATCCCCGAACCAATGGTTTTTTCGTCATTTTTCGGGCCCAGCAGCCGCAGGTTTTCCAACCCAAGCCGTTGGGCAATCCGCTCATTAACGCCCTGGTGGCGAACGTTGTCCAGGTTGGTATGAATGGCGTAAATCGCCACCTCCTCCTTGATGGCTTTGATGATCGTACGCTCCACGTAGTTGCTGCCGTTAAACCGTTTCAGCCCCCGGAACACGATGGGGTGATGCGCCACGACCAGGTTGCAGCCCCGCGCTTTGGCCTCAGCGATGATTTCTTCGGTGCAGTCGAGGCTGGTCAGCACGCCGGTGACCTCCGTGGCCGGGTTCCCCACCAGCAGGCCGGCGTTGTCGTAACTCTCCTGCAGGTGGGCGGGGGCGATGGATTCGAGGTAGGTGGTGATGTCGTTGATTGTCATGGCGGGGTGCAGGTTGTGGGTTGCGGAGGAGCTTTCGGCAACGGCGCAACTGGGCGGGGATCAGCCAATTTTGCCCTCAAGACCATTCGGGGCGCGGCCGCAGGTGCAAAGAAAGGAAGAAAGGAGCAATTGCGGTCCTCCTTCAGGTTTGCCGGCAGGGTAATTGCAAGCGCGCGCAGCAAACCTGAATTTGCCGGGCAACCCGGTATCAGGCACACCCTGACAACTGCTCGATGATCCCCGTAGAGCTGTACCCGTCGATGAAGGGCAACGTGGTTACTTCCCCTCCCCACGCCATGACTTCCTGGTACCCGACAATGTCCGCAACGGCGTAGTCGCCGCCTTTGACGAGGACATCCGGCTTCAGGGCCTTGATCAGTTCCAGGGGCGTGTCTTCGGCAAAAGCGATAACGCCGTCCACGTAAAACAAGCCTGCCAGCAGTTGCATCCTGGCCGCCAGCGGCATGATGGGCCGTGTAGCACCTTTCAGCCGCCGGACACTTTCATCCGTATTAACCCCGACAATGAGGCGTTGCCCCAGGGCTGCGGCCTCGGCCAGGTAGGTCAGGTGGCCAGGGTGAATGAGGTCAAAAACACCGTTGGTGAAGACGGTCTTCTGGCTGTAAGTCCGCCAGCCGCAACGCCGGCGGCTGAGTTCGGTCAGGGGCAGTTGCTTGTCAGCAACCAGTTCAGTTTCAGTCATAGGCCCGCGAATCTACGATGGCTAACGGGATAAATCGGGATAAAAGCAGGAATGAACGTACAAATAAACAGGCCGAACACCCAAACATCATCTCCCGCAAGCCCCGCAACTACAAGAAATC
>JAUIIF010000532.1 GCA_030431945.1 Bacteroidia bacterium
TCATAGCATACAAATTTCTGCGGAGATTAGCTGAGCCTGCAAGGAGAATATATTGCCTGGTATAGTGTTGTACTCTCCAGATTAAAACCTCCAGCCTCCGCCTTTCTCCTCCTCTCCGCTGCTCCGCGGGAAAATTTGTTACGCCTTGCCACGACGGGCTCCATACTTCTGCCAGGCGTCCGTCGGTGACGCTGCTCCCCGCTCCCCCGGCGGGCGACCGCAAAGCAGCCCGGAGCGGAACCAGCTCGTTCCTCGCGTTTCGGCCGGCGAGGGAGCCTGTACTATTGCCCCGGCGTTAGCTGCTTATGCTAGCTGGGCATAAACGGGTAACCAAACAGGAATCCGTTTGTCCTGAAAAAGCAATGCAGCGTCATTTTACCTACACCTTCCCGACCGCCAGCGTCACCATTTCCTCGCCGGGCAGCTCGAGGGCTTCTCCCGCTACGTCACCGTCGAATACGAGGCTGTCGGCCAGTACTTCGTCGGAAATGTACTCCCGGTAAGCGGTGGCGGCAGCCTCCACTCCGGCTGAGCCCTGCAAGCGGACGCGGATGCGGTCCGTGACCTCAAAGCCCTGCTCTTTGCGCAGGTTCTGGATGCGGTTGACGAGCTCGCGGGCCAGGCCTTCCTGCGCCAAGGCCGGGGTCACCGTTACGTCCAGGGCAACGGTGAGTTCGCCGTCCGTAGCCACTTTCCAGCCGGGAATGTCCTCCGTGGCAATGGTGACGTCTTCCAGCGTCAGGGCAACTTCTTCATTGTTGACCGTGAGGACGAAGGCCCCCGCGTGTTCCAGTACGGCAATGTCCTCGGCGTTCATCTGTCCCACAGCGGCCGCAACATCCTTCATCATTTTGCCGACCTTTTTACCCAGGACGCGGAAGTTGGGTTTGATGCTCTTTTGCAGGAAGTCACCGTCGGTCAGGAATTCGACTTCCTTGATGTTGGTCTCATTCTTGATGATGTCTTCCACGGCAGCTACCCGGCGTTGGAATTCGGCGTCGGTTACCGGTACCAGGATTTTTTGCAGCGGTTGCCGCACCCGGAGGTTCTCCGCCTTGCGCAGGGAAAGGGTCAGGGAGCTGAGGCGCTGGGCGTAGTCCATCCGGGCCTCCAGATCCTGGTCGATCAGCCGGTCATCAGCCGGGGGCAGGAGACTGAGGTGAACGGAGGCTGCTCCTTTACCCGTTGCTGCACCTGCGTCCGCGCCCAACAGGTCGCGGTACAGTTGCTCGGCATAAAATGGAGCGACGGGAGACATCAGCTGCGCCACCCGCACCAGGCAGGTGTGCAACGTCTGGTAAGCTGCGCGCTTATCGGCCGTCATCTCTCCGCGCCAGAACCGGCGGCGGCACTGCCGCACGTACCAGTTGGAAAGCTCGGCGTTGACGAAGTTATCGATGGCCCGGCAGGCCGGGGTCGCGTCGTAGGCAGCGTACAGGTCGGAGACTTCTCTGGTCAGGGAGTTCAGGCGACTGATGATCCACTGATCGATTTCGGCCAGGTCTTTAGCCGCGACTGGCTTGTCCGCCGTGGGGTCGTACCCATCGATATTGGCGTAGAGGGCGAAGAAGCCGTAGGTGTTGTAGAGGGTGCCGAAGAACGTCCGGCGCACCTCCTGGATGCCTTCCTCGTTGAATTTCAGGTTGTCCCAGGGGTTGGCATTACTGATCATGTACCAGCGGGTAGCGTCGGCTCCGTACTGGTCGATGGTCAGGAAGGGGTCCACAGCATTACCGAGGCGTTTGGACATTTTTTTGCCGTTCTTATCGAGCACCAAGCCATTGGAGACTACGTTTTTGTAGGCTACCGAATCGAACACCATGGTACCGATCGCGTGGAGGGTGTAGAACCAGCCGCGGGTCTGGTCTACGCCTTCGGCGATGAAATCTGCCGGGAACACCCGGTCAAACTTGTCCTTGTTTTCGAAAGGGTAGTGCCACTGGGCGTAGGGCATGGAGCCACTGTCGAACCAAACGTCGATCAGGTCGAGTTCCCGCTGCAGGGACTTACCGTTCTGCCAGAGTACGACGTCGTCGATGTAGGGACGGTGCAGGTCATTTGGCACGCTTTGCTGGAGCCCCAGCTCCCGGTTGGCCGTCTGGACGGCAGCCTCCAGTTCGGCGATGGAGCCGATGCAGATTTCCTCCGTCCCGTCTTCACTGCGCCAGATGGGGAGTGGGATGCCCCAGTACCGGGAACGGCTGAGGTTCCAGTCGTTGAGGTTGTCGAGCCATTTGCCGAAGCGGCCGGTGCCGGTGCTTTCCGGTTGCCAGTTGATGGTGTCGTTCAGTTCACTCATGCGGTCCTTGACGGCACTGGCCTTGATGAACCAGCTGTCGAGGGGGTAGTAGAGGACGGGCTTGTCCGTCCGCCAGCAATGCGGGTAGCTGTGGTTGTACTTGGCTACGTTGAACGCCAGGCCGCGCTTTTTGAGGCTGACGGCAATGTCGACGTTCACGTCGACGTAGTCGGGGTCGTCCTGATAGTTTTTGACGTACCGGTGCGCGAATTCGCCGGCGTCTGCCGTGAACTTGCCTTGTTTGTCCACCAGCGTGAGGGAGCCGATGCCGTGGGCTTTGCCCACGGCCATATCGTCCTGACCAAAACTGGGGGCCGTATGGACGATGCCGGTACCGGCATCGGTCGTTACGAAGGTACCGGTGATGACGCGGAAGGCGTCTCCGTCCGTCGGTACGGGCCCGGGGAGCAACTGCTCGTAGCGGAGGCCGGCCAGTTTGCTGCCGGGGAAAGGATGGCTGATGGCTTCCACGGTGGGCTGGTTGTGCCCGCCGAACCACTTAGCGACGAGTTCCTTGGCCAGGACAACGTCGTTGGTTTCACCGGTGTACTGGTTCTGGGTCCGGACTTTAACGTACTCAATGCCGGGGCCGACGGTCAGGGCGGTGTTGCTGGGCAGGGTCCAGGGCGTGGTGGTCCAGGCAATGAGGTAGACGTTCGCACTGTCCTCAGAACCGAGCAGGGTAGCGAGGGGGGCGCCATCCTCGTCCTCCGCCGGTGGTGGTGCCACGGGTAAAGCGTGCAGCCAGGCGCTGTCCTCTTGCTGCAGCATCCTGAACATAGCGACTACGGTCGTGTCGCTTACGTCCTGGTAAGCGCCGGGCATATTCAGCTCGTGCGAACTCAGCCCCGTACCCGCTGCCGGGGAGTAAGGCTGGATCGTGTAGCCTTTGTACATCAGGCCCTTATCGTAGATCTGCTTCAGGAGCCACCAGACGGACTCCATGTATTCATTCTCGTAGGTGATGTAGGGGTTTTCCAGGTCCACCCAGTATCCCATCTTTTTGGTGATGTTGTCCCAGACATCCTTGTAACGCATGACCGTTTCCTTACACGCCTTATTATAGTCGTCGACGGAGATCTTCGTGCCAATGTCCTCTTTGGTAATCCCGAGCTCGGATTCCACCTTCAGTTCGATGGGCAGGCCGTGCGTATCCCAGCCACCTTTTCGTTCCACCCGTTTACCGGTAAGGGTCTGGTAGCGGCAGAAGATGTCTTTGATCGTCCGGGCCATTACGTGGTGAATGCCGGGCATGCCGTTGGCGGAAGGCGGACCTTCGTAGAAAACGAAAGCGTTTTCTACGTCCCGCTCTTCAATACTGCGCGCAAAAATATTTTCGCGTTCCCAGAATTCCAGGATTTGCTGGTCGACTTC
>JAUIIF010000533.1 GCA_030431945.1 Bacteroidia bacterium
ACGGCCGGCTCCGTGGCTGGCTGAATTGAGTGCCTTCGGATTGCCAAGTCCGCGAACAATGTAGCCCGGATCGGCCATGGAGCCGGGAATTATACCGAGTTCCCCCACGGCCGCGGGCGTTGCTCCTTTACGGTGGACAATTACCTCCCGGCCGTCCGGCAGTTCATCCTTCCAGGCGAAGTTATGATGGTTCCTGATCTGCTGCACCGGCCCCTCGCCCAGTGCTTGCGAAATTCGGTGATGGATATCTTCGTGACATGCCGCAGCGTATTTGCCCGCCAGGGTCATTGCAGCCCAGTACTCCCGCCCACTGTCATGGGAAACATCCAGCCAGGCCAGCTGACGTAAAGCTTTGGGCAGGCGGCACTCCTTCATGGCCATGTCCGTGTAATACCTTGCCAGAGTGGCCCCCAGCCCCCGTGAGCCAGAGTGCGACAGTAAGGCCAGATAATTGCCGGCCGGCAGGTTAAAGAGATTACCCAGCGGTAAGTCTACGCTTCCGAATTCCACGAAATGGTTACCGCCACCACTGGATCCGAGTTGAGCTGCTGCCTTGCCCAGCAGTTTCTTTGCAGCAGGAAGGTAAGTAAAGGTTTCATCAGAAAGAACGACATGATCATTAGGCCGTTGCTGGGTTTCCAGACCAAAAGCGGTCTCTGCCCGCAGGATGGCCGCCAGCCGGTCCTGATTTCCGGACGCCAGGGATCCGGGCACCGCGTAGAGAGACAAACACATGCTGCAACCAATATCAACGCCCACTCCGTAAGGAATGACGGCCCCCGTAGTGGCTAAAACACCCCCAATCGGCAGGCCGTAACCGTGGTGGGCATCCGGCATCAATGCCCCGGCTACCGCGACGGGTAGCCGCATGGCATCGTAGAGTTGCTGGATCGCATTCGGAGCAATGCCCGCTGCTGAGTTGAAAATATTAAAAGGACCGGGAGCGGTGCGAATCTCCGGTCGGTCCACAGCCGCTCCGTGACGCGGCGGCCGGCCACCCAGAGCTGCCGCTACCCCCTTCCATTTATCATCTTCAATAAAATTGTCAGGATCCTCCAGCAAGTGTTGCAGGATCGTTTCTTTCCAGGCAGGAGCCTCCCGCCGAAAGTGAGCCGTCAGCACATTAATGGCTAATCCGGCAGCCTGTCGGGGCCAGCCCAGTTTCACCAGATCCTTGGTACGGAGTTTTTTAGCCATAGCAGCTCAACAACGGCTACAGCTTGCTGAATAGTTGCCAAAAAACTAGAATTCAAGGCAAACCGGCGTACCCAACGCAAAGCTTTGCCCGAGGGAAGTTAAGGTTCCGTTGGTTTCGTCGAGCCCAAAGGCCGTGATGTTACTGGAGTTCTGGTTGGCAACGTACAAAAAACGCCCCGAGGGCGCCAGGGCGAAGTTGCGTGGGGTATCCCCTTCCGTAGGAGTATGGCCAATGAGGGTCACCGTACCCGCACCCTCCGCGATCCCAAAGGCAACGATACTGTTATGACCACGATTGGAGCCGTACAGGAACTTACCACTGGGGTGCAGGTGCAGATCCGCACAGGAATTGTCTCCCCGCCAGCCTGCGGGCAGGGTACTGACCGTCTGGACCACGAGAAGTTCCCCGGATGTCTCCGCGAGCTCCAGCACGCTCAGCGTGCTGTTCAACTCATTGATTACGTACAAAAATTTCCCGTCGGCAGACCACTGCAAGTGACGAGGGCCGGCACCTGGCTCCAGAGAAACAAACGGCTGGGAGTGCGGAACCAGTTTTCCGGCTGTTTTATCCAACTTGAAGCGCCAAATCCGATCCAGCCCCAGGTCAGCAATTGCGACCGTTTCATTGTCCGGGGCCACCTGCGCAGAATGAAGGTGGGAGGAGCGCCCCGCCAGGGCAGTAGCCGGAACCTGGAATTTATCCGTTGCGACGAGGCTGCCGTCTTGCTGGCGCCGATAGAGTTTACTTACCCCACCAACGTAGTTTGCGGTAATAACGTACTGCCCGTCATGCGACACCTCAATGTGACAGGGGGCTTTCCCATCCGTGGGCAGTTTGGAAACCTCCCGGAAATTATCGGCAACATCCAGCACGTAGAGGAATCCCGTAGGCTCATCCTCACCGGCCAGCTCACTGACAACGTACAGGTACCGTTCATCTGCGGACTCGACCACAAACGAAGGATTAATGACCTTTTTGATGAGGCGCTGCCCGGTAATTCGTCCGCTTTGTGCAAGTACATCGATCTCGTAAACCCCAGCGGCCTGTCCGTTTACCCAGCCTTCGTTACGGGTGTAAGTCCCAACGTAGGCCGTTACCGTGGCGGATTCCTCCGCCGCCGTCCCCGCCGGGGGCACGGTGGTGACGCAAGTCGACAACAAAAAAAGCACCAGAAAGGCCAGGCAGAAGTAGAGGGCATTTTTCATGGCAGCAAAGTAAGGAAAGCTTAGGCAATTGTCCGTATCCGATTGCTCCATGATCCGTTCGCTGCACCTGCGGCCGCGCCCCCCCGCCCCGCTAACCCGACGGTAAGAAAGACAGCGCAAAAAACACCTGGAGGGCTTAGATCAAGCCCCTGATCAGGCTTACCATGCCAGCGATCAGCATCTCGATACCGATCGCCATTACGAGGAAGCCCATAATCCGGCTCAGGGCCACCAGCCCCGTTCGGCCGAGTAGTTTGAACAGGTAGGGCGCAAAGTGCAACGTGGCCCAGATGAGTAGAGCCATCACGGCAATTACGCCGAAGATCAGTCCCCGACTGACCCATTCACTCTGCTGGGCAAATAAGCCGATAAGGAGCGATATACTGCCCGGACCAGAGAGCATCGGCATAGCCATGGGCGTAAAGCTGATGTCTTCGCTATCCGATGCCTCTTGCTTCATTTCGGGGGTCATCCGGCGTTTCTCGGACTTCGAATTCAGCAAACCATACCCACTATTGACGATGATCAGGCCGCCGGCAATACGCAGTGCATTCAGGCTGATACCAAAAAAGTCAAGAATAAAGGTACCGGCAAAAAAGAAGACGCCGAGGATGAGGAAAAACCACATGGCCGTTTTCCGCGCCATGAGCTCACGGATAGTTGCTGACATGTCCGACGTCAGCGTCAAGTACATCGGTACTGCTCCCAGGGGATTAACCACGGAAAAAAGCGACCCCAGAGTGGCAAAGAAGAAGGTAATCATTAGCGAATATTAATAAAACGAGACGAACCAGCAGGAGGACAATCCAAAATTTTGCAGCATTTGACGGCGTTCGGATCAACACATTTCAGCTGGTGATCGATAGGCGAAAAAGGCAGGAACAAGACTTGGTAGCCCTTAGTTGCGATGGGTGATGGAAAGGCGAAATAATTCCTGCGCTGAAGATAAGCCCTGATTGAAGTGGTTTGCCAAATGGCGCCCTGCGGGGATGGATGCTGCGGGCAGCGACAAGACAAATGGGCGGGTCTACTACCCCAACGCACAAGGGCCGTCTCCTTACGGAAACGGCCCTTTGACGCGATTAGAGCGGATTACAAGATGACGCCCTGCGGTTGTGAGCGCTGCGCTCAGAGTTCGAAGCAGCGCGACGAAAAGGCTATTCCTACAGTCCCAACGCACAAGGGCCGTCTCCTTGCGGAAACGGCCCTTTGACGCGATTAGAGCGGATTACAAGATGACGCCCTTCGGTTGTGAGCGCTGC
>JAUIIF010000534.1 GCA_030431945.1 Bacteroidia bacterium
CGCAAGTGCCTACCTATGAGTTTCGGGAGATTACCCTCGGGGAGCGGGTAGGGGAGGGCTACCGGGTGACAGCCGGCCTGGCCGCCGGCGACCGGGTAGTCATCAACGGCGCTTTTCAACTCGATGCCGCAGCCCAACTCAACAATAAGGCCAGCATGATGAACCGCGATGTGCTGATTGAGGGGCGACAGGAACAGCAGGTTCCTGAGGTAGCTGTTCCTGATTACCGGGCAGCAACACCGGAGGCCTTCCGGGGGCAGTTGGGGGACATCGTGGCAGCCTACCTTCCGCTCAAGGACCGGATGGTCGCTACCGAACCCGCGGACCAGGCATTAGTGTTACCCCTGCTGGATGCCCTGGCGGCGGTGGACATGGCTCTGGTAGACGGGGAGGCGCACCAGTACTGGATGCAACAACAGCAAGCCATGAAAGCCCACGCTACTGTCTTGCTCGAACAAGACGAAATAGCAGAACAGCGCGAGCAGTTCGGCTTTCTGTCGCAGGCCTTGATTAATGCACTGACGGCATTCGGGGTGGACGGCAAATTTTACGTGCAGCACTGCCCCATGGCTTTTGCCAATGAAGGGGCCAACTGGCTCAGCAGCGAAGAACAAATACGCAACCCCTACTTCGGCGATGTAATGCTGACGTGCGGGTACGTAACCGAAGAATTTTAACTTTCCTTTCATCCGGCCACTGGCACCAGTGGTCATAATACCTTACAGAATGCGTATTTTCAATATAATGGCCAGCTTCCTGATGGTCTTTGTCTTAACCTTCTCCTTTACAGCTTGTGGTGATGCTGCGGTAGCAACGGACGCCGCCACCGAAACGGCTGCGGAAACACCCCACGGTGAGGGTAAGGAGTTCACCTCCGCCTACGTCTGTCCGATGCACTGTACCGACAGTGGCAGCGATACGGCGGGGGAGTGCCCCAAGTGTGGAATGGCCTACGTTGCCCAGGGCGAGCATACGGAGGATGGCCATAATCATTAATTAATTCAGTGAAAGCGGTGCAGGGGAAAAGGATGGTCGCTGACCCGACTTCTCCCTGCACCTGCGATCGCGCAAAAAAAAGCTGATATGAAAGAAGGACTTAACCCCTATTTCAAATTTGCCGTCATGTTGGTCACTTCCTTCGTGATTATGTACGCAGTAATGTACCTGAATGCCGATAGGTTGGAGCACGTGTACCTGGCGCCGACCCGTACCTACATGACCTTTCTGATGATCGCGCCGATGGCCTTCACCATGTTGCTGTTCATGTGGGGGATGTACAAAAACAAGACGTATAACTACCTCATTCTGGGGGTGTCCGTGCTTGTTTTCGGTCTTAGCTACGCCGGGTTGCGCCAACAGACTTTTGTAGGGGATGTACAATGGATGAAAGCCATGATACCCCACCACAGTTCTGCCATTATGGTGAGCGAAAGCGCCCACCTGGAGGACCCGGAGGTGAGGAAATTAGCCCAAGACATCATCGCGGCTCAGGAGCGGGAAATAGCGCAGATGAAGGCGATGATTGATCGTTTGGAGCAATGAGTAAGGACTAAGTTGACTCTCCTGAATGCTGAGCCATTACGGACCAAACTAGCCTTTCTTCCGGCGTAAGGTAAAGACCCGCGACACGTTGAAGCCGAAGTGAATGTCTCCGTCCAGCCAGTTGCCCACCGTTTCCGTGATGAAGCCCTTTTCCACGAGCGAAGTGGAGTTGGTAAAATGGAGTTGAAAAACGTGTCCTCCCGTTTCAATATCGAAGCCTACGGAGAGGGAATTTCGGTACCCGGGTGCCAGTTGGTCGGGCAGAACGTAGATGTATTCAGCATTAATCGCAATGCGCTTGGAGAGTTTGATCCGTCCGGCCGTACCAATGGCCAGTACATCATTTGCCTCGCTTTCCAGTCGCACGAGGTTACGATGTACCAGGGTCGGACTGATTTGCAGCGAGAAGCCATCACTGAATTTACGGCCCAGAATGAGCTGGTAGGTGTAGAAGAATTTTGAACTGACGTAGTTCTCCCGGTCCGGATTACGGAAGGGTAATGTTTTCACCGCCGTACTTGCCAAGAAGGCTACTGTTACCGGCATTTTCTTCGCGCCGCTGCTCTGCCGCAATAATTTATACTTCAGGAAACCGTCGTAGGTTTTTTCGAAGCTGCTGCGCCCGCCGCCAACGGTCAGGCGGTCCGTAATGCCGTAATCCCCGCCGATGCGGATCAGTGCCTGATCCAGGCCAAAAAGTTCGCCGAAGCCCCCGCTGACGAATCCGAACCGGTGGCCGATTTTAAAGTCGAAAACACCCCCGGCCGTGCTCTCCAGGGAGTGCAAGTTGATTACGCGGTTGGTCTTAAAACTGGCGGTGGCGAATTCCACCGTCGGTTCCTCTTCCCCCAGCAGGTCGAGCAGGTCTTCCTGGGCGGAAAGCGGCAGTAGGATCAGAACAAGCAGAAGAAGGAAGAGGAACCTGGCGGGCTGATGGAACATAGCGTTGGTTTTAAAGGGGCAGGCCTCCACCAGCTGGTGGAGGCCTGCCGTTGAATTACTTGGTTTTTAACGGCTCAAGGTCTACCGCCACGTCGATCATTATTTCCTTGGCGATGTTATCCCGTACTACTGCGGGGATTTCGATTCCGTAGTCCTGAGTCTGGACGGAAAAGTTTGCCGCAGCTGAAATGGCCCCCTCCTTTACGACAAAGGAGCCTTCAGTTTCCAGCGATTGCGTTACTCCGTGGATGGTCATTTCACCCTTGATTTTAGCCGGGTAGGTACCGTCTGCGCTGAAATCGATCTCCGCTAAATTTTCAATACTGCCCTTGAAAGTAGCTTTGGGGAATTTGCCACTTTCCAGGTAGTTTTCGTTGAAGTGCTCCTGCATCAAAGCCTTTTCGAACGCGAAAGCCTTGATCAGTACGGCAAACTCCATGCGCCCGGCTTCAGTGTCAACAACACACGTAGCCTTATCATTAGTCGCCTCAATTTTTTCAATTGGGGTGTCGGATGAAAAGGAAATGTGTCCCGTCCGCGTAAAGTATTTCTGAGCGGAGAGGGTAGTGGTGGCCGTAGCCAGGAAGAGGAAAAAGAAAAGGAATTGTTTCATGGTAATTGGAATTATTGTAGTTGGATAAGGTGGTGAACGGAAGGCTGCAGAGGACATCAGACGGGTTTGCACCGCACGAGGACAACGTCCATAAGCATGCCCGTGCACAAGCCATTGAGCGTGATGTTTTGACCTTCCGTGAAGGAAACTTCCGTGAGGGAAGGATCAAGCTGACAAATCACTCCACCCAGCATACCGCCCGCATTGAGGGTCAGACTGGATTGGCCATTTTCTTCTTTGGTAACCTTCATGATCTCGCCTTCCACCCGGATCACCTTGTCGAGGTATTTCGCATTGGCGGCAGCTTCATCTGCTTCGAATGCGGCGAAGAGTGCGGTGGCACTCAGCTGGTGGTCGGCCGTAGCCGTGGCCAGGTCAACGTGTGGCTTGTTGTACATACGGTACCCGACGAGGGCGCCGATCAGAAGGACGAGCGCGACGGCTCCGAGGATTATCTTCTTGTTCATTATTTTAGTCATTTGGTGCGCCGGCAGCAATCCAGGCGGCTATTTTTTCAATATTGCATTCCACGAGCTGCGGCGCATTCTTCGGCATCGG
>JAUIIF010000535.1 GCA_030431945.1 Bacteroidia bacterium
TTTACCAATTTCAAGTTCGAAGTGGGCTTCGTTGGCGGTTGGGTCCGTTACTTCCTGAACGAGCTTGAAACTGCCGTCTGCCAGGACTTCGTACAGTTTAATCGTGGTTCCGGGTAAAGGAGATTCGTCAACATTATTGAAGGTGAAGACATCAAGGTTTACCTTCGGATTGAGTTCCAGCCGTCGTTCGATGAAGGCCAGGTCTTTAAGTTCAGGGCTGCTCAGGTCAAATTCGTCAAGGACGGAGGTAAACCCTTCTTTTTCGGCTTTTAATTGGTAGACGGCTCCCTGCTCGACTTTAAAGTTGAACTCATTATCCTCCAGGTTGACCACTTCTTCAATGACAATAAGTCCTTCCGGCGTAACCTGACAAAGCTTGACCGTTACACCAATCAGCTCATCAGAGGTAAGTTTGTTAAACGTAAGGGCCTGCAGGTCAATCCGGGGGTCGGGGGTGAATTCGTAAAGGTCATAACAACATACGTCCCGGGCTTCGGAATAAAAAATAGCATCTCCGTCCGGGCGACGGGAGCTTACGTACGCCTGGTCCGGGTCATCGAAGCGCGTGTAATAGGCTTCGTCTGCCGACGTATTAATTGGCGCACCCAGGTTGACGGGGCGGCGAAAACGGCCATCGATCAGGAAAGACTTGTAAATGTCAAGTCCTCCGAGGGTAAAGCGGCCGTTAGTGGCAAAATAGAGGGTTTGGCGAGGTGCATACCAGAAGGGGGAGGCTTCATCGCCGGGGGTATTGATGTTGGTAATGTTCTCGGGGGTGCCCAGCGTACCGTCTTTGGCCAGGGTGGCGCGGTAGATGTCGAGGCCTCCCTGACCACCAGGCCGGTCGGAAGCAAAATAAAGGTACTCCCGCCCGCTGGTCGCATCGAATCCGACACTTGGCTGGGTAGTACTGTACCCCGCAGTATTAATGGTGGTTTTGACCGGGTTGGTCCAGGAGCCATCCGCATTGATGTCGGCGCGGTAAACATCACAGATCAGCTCGTCGTAATTCCTGAAATCACAGACGGAATAGTAGACCCGGTTCATAGCCTGGTTAAAAGTGGTGTGGGCAACGTTCTTTTTCGGCAGGTTGATAACTGCTGGCAGTGGCTCGGCAGTGTTTTCGCCCGTTTGACGCATGATCCGGCTGAGCATCCGCTTGGGGGTAAGGGTATCTGCCTTAAACTCGAAATGATTGGACGTGAAGTAGCGGGTGCCTTTGGGGCCCCGGACGTACATAATGTCAGAATCAGGGGTGTTCAGCCCAACGCCCAGGTGGCGAAGTTCGATGTCTTCTGCCCTGGCCATGGCATCAATCGCCCAGTCCGCATCATTGATCTGCGCAAGCGCAGTGGAGCGATAAGCTTCCGGAGCCCGGGGTTGCTCATCCAGGAACTGTTGGAAATAAGCGGCGGCCTGATCATATTTCCCTTGCCGAAAAGCGGACTGGCCCAGGAAATACTTCGTTAGTGGATATTTAGTGATGCTCGGGTCACTCTGCAGGCTTATCAGGTATTTTTCTGCCTCTGCGTAAGCCGTTGACCGGTAAGCCGCAGTACCGGCTTTGTAATAGACCTCGCCGATACGGGTACTGTACGCTTTGTCTTCCTGCCACTCTTCTTCTGCTGCAATAGAATAAAGGCGGTAGGCATTATAATGATCATCCCGGGCGGCTGCTTTATCAGCAGCTTCGATGTAACCAGTAAAAGACTGGTTTTGCGCCCACGAAACGGAAGTGAAAATCGTGCAGCAAAGTAGTAAAAGGTAAGTCTTGTTCATCGGTAATTAAGGATTGGGCGAGGGTTAAAGAAGTGGGCAAACCTTAAATTCCGGAAGAGGCCGGACTTTTCGGATCAGGTAGCGCACGGATAATTCCATTCCGCCCCGATTGCGGGTGGCAATGTCAAATTGACTGGTGTTGAAGTCATAATTCAGTCCCACCTGGAGGTTATTGTAGGTCACCTCGAAGGTCGGCCAGTAGGCGTCTTGAATCGCATCTCTTCTCAGCCCCATACCCGCCATCAGGCTGATTTGCTTGCTGAGGGTATTTTTTACCCAAACCCGACCACCCAGCATTACGACGAGCTCGTCGTAAAAAGATCCCTGGTTCTGATAGGTGATACCGGCTACGGCATCTACAATCGGAAGTACCTGTAATGTTCCCGTAACGTAAGGGCTCAGACGACGCTCCAGTGGTACTTCTGCATTCTCATAGAAAGCCTGGTCTGGGGTGAAGAGGTGATGAAGAGCTACTCCGATATCCATTTTGGTACGCCGGTCGTTACGCACGACCAACTCACTCGTCTGCTTTGCTTGCAGGCGCAGGTTGATGCCGATGCCAAAGTCCGGAAAGACATGCCCATCCGTATCATAGGCCTCTTCACCGGAAAGGGTTGGATCAAAAATCCCCCGCGCTTCGTCAAACTGGTTATCGTACCGAAGATTACCCTGATCAAAGGATCGCTGAACCAGGGCTGCTTTACCGCCCACGGACAGGATCATTTTTGGGGAAAAGACCCGGGTGTAGGATCCATTCAGGTCAAGATTTGCCCACGTCAGTTTACTATCACCGGCACGGTCATAGTTAAAGGCGATGCCTCCGGAGAAAAAGCCATCCTGGTTAATTACCTTAAGGAACTTTTTATCTACCGCCAGGGTGACGGTCTTGTAGTCAACGGGGACATCCGTCCACTGTGATTTATAACTGCCCATCGCCCTGATGTCTCCGCGAAAAATTCCGGTAAGCGCTGGATTGAGATGTAACGGTGCGTTATAAAACTGGGAATAGTGAAAGTCCTGAGCAAAAGCGGAGGCAGACAACATTGCTAACAACAACGTTGCCAAGGTGTAACGCAGAAGGTACATGGCAGGAAATCTAAAGTGAGTGTAGCGTATATTCATAGATCAGACGGGGGTAGAAGTTATTGGTCACACAATATTTTGTGCAAAATTTTCTCTTTGGCGTAGATGCCTTTATCCCATTTCAGTCCGAATGCGCTGCAATTTACAACGCTTTAAAGAAAAATCCATACTTCCGGTCCTTAAATTTTTGCTACCGTTTCCTAACTGGATAGGCTTATTTTGAAATTAGTTTACCTTATAAGGAAGTAAAGTCCTAATTTGGGTTCTGAAATCAGCAATGACTTCATTCGTTTGACAACGTGACTACCAACAACCCTACTAACAACCTGTAATAATTTAAGGCAAACTCCCTGGGAGGTTGCTGTGAGTAAAGGCTTTGCCCTTTACGCCCTGTTTCTCTGTGTCATTCCATAATTGCTTTCGACTTACTTCGCCCGGCAGCCTACTGGCTGTACTGGCAGGAAATTTTTTCCGGGATCAGATTTAATGGATTGAACGTGAAACATTTACTTTTTTTTGCTGTCCTCATTCTTTGTTCGCTTAGCTGCGTCGCAGAGCGTTATTACGTTGCCAACACTGGATCAGCGGCTGCTCAGGGAAGCAGCTGGGGAGATGCCACCACGCTTGACCGTGCGCTTCAAATGGCGGTTGCCGGAGATGAGGTCTGGGTTCTGAGCGGTGTTTACCGTCCCAATACTGCCAACAACCGTGCTGCTACCTTCACCATTGCTCCCGGCGTGAAGGTTTACGGTGGTTTTACCGGCGGAGAAAACCAGGTGGCAGACCGCATG
>JAUIIF010000536.1 GCA_030431945.1 Bacteroidia bacterium
ACGGCCACGAGGTAAAAAGGGTATAAAAACGCCACTACGGGGTACCAGGCCAGCAGCTCAGCTTGCCGGTATTTTTGCAGCACGGACCGCAGGAGGAAATAATCAACCAGAAACTTAGTTCCCCACAGCAGCACGAGGGGGCGCGGCCGCAGGTGCCAGGGAAGGGTCAACAGGGCCAGCATAAGCAGCAGCGAAGTCAGGTACGCCAGCGCCTGGCCAAACTGGAGCCCGGGGTGGACGTAGCTGCCCGCCTTGCCGGCCCAGCGGAGCCTTTGCAGCCAGAGTGCCCGCCAGGTACCTACCGGCTTGGTGTACACCGGAGAATGCCCCGGCAGCCAGTCCGCCCGGAACCCCGCAGCATTGAATTTATGCAGGAGCAGGACATCGTCGCCGGACGGCAGATGATCCACGCCGGCGTACCCGCCGGCTTCCAGAAAACGTTCGCGGCGGAAGGCCAGACAGGCCCCGTTCGCCAGGCCGGGGGCGCCACCAGCAACCATCGCGGCGGTATACAGCTGGTATCCCGCCAGGTCTAATGCCTGAAAGGCGTGGAGCAGGCCGCTCCCCTCACTGATGAATACGGGGCCGAGTACCACGTCGGTAAGGGGCGTGAATGCCCTGGCCAGACGTGGCAATAAATCGGGCGGCAGCGTACAGTCGGCATCCGTCGTCAAAACAATCTCAGCCGTCGTTTGGGCAATCCCGTACGCCAGCGCCGCCTTTTTGTGGGCGACGACCTGGCGCCCCGCCAGCTGCTCGGCCAAAGACAATACCCGTACTTGGGGGAGTGCCGGCTCCGGAAATCCTTCCCTGGCACCTGCGGCCGCGCCCACGGTCTTCCCGCCACCGTCTGAAGAGTGGTCATCAACCAGAATAATTTCGTAGGCTGCCGGCGGATAATCCTGCCGGCGTAAGGAAGCGACCAGCCCCGGCAAATTCCCGGCTTCGTCACGAAACGGAACAATGACGGCGATTTTCGGTAAGGCCGTCGCTCCCGTTGCCGGCGGCACCGCGGCGAGACTACGCCATTGTCCATAATTCCGCAACTGCCAAAGCCCGTAGAGCAAGGCGGAAAGTACTGCCGCAAATTCTAAAACATCAGGCACAGCGCTGGCGGGGTTGATTGGATAAAGTACCACACTACCGGAGGCGACAAATTAGTGCCTCCCTCCCGCAGGCTCAGACCAGCACTTACTCAAACAAGTCATCATATTTCGTGTCCCGCTTTTCCTCCCGGGGCAGGGGCTCCGGCGGCGGTGGAAGTTCTTCGTAATCGATGTCGAGATCCATAGGGTCCATGGGAACCTCCTCAAAATCGGCCCACTCACCGTTTCTGCGTACGTCGACTTCTTCCGCCTTTTCCTTGAGTTTTTTCTTGAAGAGGGCCATGCCCAGCAAATAGACGGAGACCAGGGGATAGAGTACGAGACTAAGAACCCCGGCCGCCAGCCCCATCAGCCAGTTGCGCTGAAAAAGCCGCTTGATGCTGCCGACGTAGCCGAGAAACACCTTATGGTCAATAATCAGGGAAGCGATGAAGAGGATGGGCGCAACGGCCCAGATGATGTTGAACACAAAGCCGGCCAGCTTGAAAAGCAGGTACAGCACGACAAGGCCGACAATAAAGCCGCCGATGCCACCGAGCGGGTTACGATCAAAGGGGGAGCGGGAGGTGGACATTTTTAAAATTTAAGCTTGTTTTTTTTGATACTTGACGTATGATTTGAGGGTAAAGTTTGGCCGTACCTCCCAAACATCAAGGTAAGAAGGAAACCGTATCGGGGGCACAGGAGTTTTAGTTACCACTACCGGTAGGCCGGAAAAATCGGCGAAATGCGTCGTTTTACCGTCTAAGGACGGGTGGAAGGTCGTGCAGCCACCACCAATTTCGTAATTTTGTGACAATGAAATATCTATCATTTTTTCTGGGTTGTTTGTTCTCCGGTGTTCTGGCGGGGCAGTCGGCCCAAATAATTGTAGAGGCAAAAGGCTGCCAGGCCATCTACCTGTACGCATTTAACGGCGTGGATTTCGACGTAGTAAAACCTCTTTCTGCCGACGCTTCCGGGGCTTTTCAGACGGAGATACCGACGGCCGGTGGACCGGCGTTTCGATACATCGGGAGTAAAACGAGTGATGTTTTGCCCGTGATCGTCGGTGGAGACGATACGTTACGCATTACCGGTACCTGCGGCGCCATGAAAGCTGCCGTGGCCGTCAATTCCCCCATTAATGAGGCGTACCAGGAACTTAAAAAGACCTTTCAGGCGCATAACCGGGATTTTTCCAACGGGATGCGCAGCTATCAGGCAGCAGCCCAAAAGCGCGACAGCCTGACCATGCAGCAGCAGCTGGAGGCCCTGCAGAACCTGGACGCGCGCAAGCGGCGCCTGGTGACTAAAACCAGGGATTCCTTTCCCTTGCTGGCGAAGGTGGTCACGATGAACACCTACCTGACCTTCCTCAACGAGAACAAGGGACAATACCCGAACGAGCTGGACTATTTCGTAAACACCTACTTCCAGTTCGTAGACTATCAGGATGAGGGCTACGGCGACCTGCCCTGGACCTACGAGGGCAACCGCAATTTTGCCAACACGCTTTCCGGAGCAATTCCGAACGAGCAGTTAGCGGACATTTTACTGGCCGTATACGATCGCTGGCCGGCGGGCAGCCAGGCGCGGATGTTTGCCATGGGCGGGGGCTTTGCCGCCCTGGTACAGAAGAAGCACCCTGCCACGGTTAAGCTCGCGGACGCTTTTATTCAGCAGTTCAGGGGTAAATACCCCAAACAAGTGGCCAAAGTGGAAGCACAGGCGGCTACCATGCGCACCTACATCACCGGCGCGGAGGCTCCCCTGTTTACCGGCCCTACCCCTGAAGGCGGTACGGTAAGCCTGGAAAGCTTACGGGGCAAAGTGGTCCTGATTGATTTTTGGGCCAGCTGGTGCGGCCCCTGCCGCCGGGAAAACCCCAACGTAGTAAAAGTCTACGACAAGTATAAAGACAAAGGTTTTGAGATCCTGGGTGTGAGCCTTGACAAAACCAAAGATCGGTGGATCAAGGCCATTGCTGATGACCAGCTCAGCTGGTTGCACATTTCCGACCTCAAAGGCTGGCAGAGCCAGTATGGCCGGCTGTACGGTGTTTCCAGTATTCCGCAAACGGTGCTGGTGGACCGTGAAGGAAAAATCCTGGCGCGCAACCTCCGCGGCGCGGCCCTGGAACAAAAACTTGCCGAGATTTTTTCCACCAAGAAATAAGTCTTCCCCCATAACAACTTTCCAAATGAATGATTTCAAATCACGGCTGATCACCGTTGGCAGTGCAGTATTGCTGACCGTTGGGCTTGACCAGTGGACCAAGCAATTAGCCATTGAGCACCTCAAGGGGGAACCCCCTATTTATTACCTTGGCGACCTGTTCAACCTTACTTTCGCCACCAATACCGGTGCGTTTCTTTCGCTGGGAGAAAACCTGGGCCCCTGGCTCAAGCCCCTGCTGCTCAACGCCCTGCCGGGCCTGCTCTTGGTCGGGTTACTCGTTTTCATCTTCCGGGAGCGTAACCTCAACAGGTGGCAAACGGTGGCCCTGGCCCTGATTGTAGGCGGGGGGCTGAGCAACATTATTGACCGGCTGATTTACGGGCACG
>JAUIIF010000537.1 GCA_030431945.1 Bacteroidia bacterium
GGACGCGTAGCGGCCTGATGCCGTTCCGGGCTGCTTCGCGATCGTCCGCCGAGAGGGAGTATTTGTCTAGCAGTGTGCCCTCTTCTCTTTAACCTATCATTCACATCAGCATCGTTGCCAGCACTGCAGGGAATACCGAACTTGCGGGTATGTTGTTTTTTCTTTTCCGACACCCCCTCCCCTATTATTTTGCTCTTGCCCTGGTCGGCCTCACGGCCTGTGCTCCTGATTTCCAGACGGATGAACATACCTATAAGTTTTTCCTGGACCAGGACATCCGCAATGTTTCCACTGGTTATTACCAGCGCTATTACGGGCTTGTCGACACGGCTCGCTGGACTAACCTGATCAGCGAAGCGGACACCGTGGTCCCTCCCGACGCTGCCACCGGCCTGCTCAAGTTCCGTTCCGCAGGCATCTGGTACGAGGCAAAAGAAGGGCCGGACGGCCTGCGGGCAGAACAGCAATATCCCGGCTGGGAACCCCGTCATGACTCCGTTGATTTTCATCAAAACCTGATGATCTTCGCCAACCGTCAGCCCCATAAAGTAGACATTCCGGCAGCGGACATCGTGCTCAACGGCGATTCCATTCGTTTTGCCATTATTCATCCCACTGAGCCGGCCTACGACTGGAATTTCCGGGAGCAAGAAATCCCATCCGACCACCTGCTCCTCACCACCTACGGCAACGACACCCTCCCGATCTCCCTCAGCATGGATGGCGTGGGCGCCATCAGCCGGCAGACCGTCTTCCGGGTGGGCCGCCACAGCTACGTGTTACGTTACTTCACCCCGGAATACGACGGGGTGATTATCGAACAACTTCCCGACCGGGGCGGCCTGCCGTATACCGCTGAGCTCGACCTTAACTACCGGCCGATCCCCGTAGAGGAACTCGACGGTACGCCGGCCACCATTAACCGAACCCCCGGCAGGGAACTCCTCATTTACTTCTGGGCCGGCTTCGACAACGAGATTCACCTGCAGCAGATCGACAGTCTGTACCAGGCGCTGCCGACTGCCGAGCAAGAAAAACTTGAGATCGTTTTCATCGCCCAATTCAATCTTCAGGCAAGCGTGCGGGCATGGGTCGCGGAAAACAATATCCGACTCCCCGTTTATTACGGCACCAGAAAAACCTGCCTCCGCCTCAACTGCTCTTCCCATTTACCCTATTACGTTGCGGTAGACGGGCGTGGGCGGTTTACCAGCTTTTATAACTACTGGGAAAAGCTGGAAGCACGGTTGCGCGCACAGGCCAGGTAATGGTTCACCACCTGGTGCTCTGTAAAGTTTGAATCCGACACATTTAAAAATACTTTCACCATGCCGCCTTCCTGCATTATTTGCCTGCCGGCGGCCTGCTTTTGAAGGGCAAAAGCAGCAAAACCCTCTGGCTGTGACCCCGGCTGATCACGAAGCAATACCCCGCTGGCCGGTGTCAAGGCCGGATCTGGTGGTTGCAGGGAACAAATGCACGTCAAGGCAACGCTACTTGGTCGGTGGGCTAATTAATATTTGAAGCTTCAGTCAAAGCCTTTGTTTCCAAGGACATAACAAGGAGTGATGGCTGCTCCCCCAGGCTTGAGATTTGACGTAAAGCGAGGGAGTGGTTGGTGAAACACCGGGCTTGGGCTAGCGAAGGACGGGGTTGCTACGCGGCTGCTTGCGGCCTTGCTGGTGCCCGGTTAGCGGAGGCCCAAAAACCGTTAAAAAAGAAAAACTGTTTGAGCGAAAGTCGGCGCAATTTTTACGTCCTCCACCAGTACTGGGAAAGCAATATAGTAGCGTAGAAAACACCCGTTCGCGAGTTTTTTTCTTTTAGGTTTTTGGGGCTTCGTTAACCGATCAGGCAGCAGCACAGCCAGGGATTTTTGTCTCTTTTCATCCTTGAAAAGAGAGCCGCCGGCAGGCAGGAAAGTCGGGCAAACTGGGGGGTAAAGATTACTAAAATCAAACTTTACAGAGCACTAAGCAGGGTGTGGTGAAACAACCAAACACGATCAGCTACGGATCTCCCGAACCAGGGCCAGGGTGTCTTTGGCCAGCGCTTCCATCTTGTCGAAGGCGCCGTCCTTGATCCAATCCCCTTTGATGAGTTGCGAGCCCATGCCCACGGCTGCGGCGCCCTCTCCGAACCAGCGTTCCAGGTTAGCGCGTTCGGGCGTAACGCCGCCGGTGACCATGATGGTCGTCTGGGGCGAAGGTGCCAGGTAAGCTTTGATGAAGCCGGGCGCTACGGCGTTGCCGGGGAACAGCTTGACGATTTCGGCGCCGAGGCCTTCGGCGCGGGCGATTTCGGTGGGGGTGAAACAGCCGGGCATCCAGGCGATTTTCCGGCGGTGGCATACGCGGGCGACCTCTTCATCGATGGAAGGGCCGACAATAAAAGCGGCCCCCAGCTGAATGTACAGGCTGGCGGTGCCCGGGTCGACAACGGAGCCGATGCCGAGGTACAGATCGGGGTAGTTGGCCCGGCAGTGCTCGGCCAGGACATCGAACACCTTGTGGGCGCCGATGCCCCGGTTGGTGAATTCGAAGCTGCGCAGTCCGCCGGCATAACAGGCATCGACTACGCGTTTGGCTTTATCCGGGTTGCCTACGTAGGCCAGGGGCACCATGGCCTGATCGAGAACGGTTTGGTATACTTTTAAGCGCATGCGTGTTCGTTATAATGATGAATCGCAAAAATAGGCGGTAATGAGGGCGGAGGGCTAGTCAATCTCTGCCAATCTTCCCCCAATATTTCACCTTTTTGTGATTGTATCTTCGCCAAGAAAAGATTTGCTTTCCATGCTACGTATTCCCGGAATCCTCCTGCTCTTTACCCTTACCCTCGCTTGCTCCGCCAGCAAATCCACCGCACCTGCGGCCTCGCCCCCAACGGCGGAACTGGAAGCGTTGGAAAAAGCGATGACCGGTACCTTCACCAGTGCGGCCCAGGCATCGGCCAACGAGGATTATTACGACATCAACCTGCACATGACGCCGATCTGGACCGACCAGCCGGGGAGCTACCTCTACGTAGAGCAGGCCGTGGCGGCTGACCCTGAAAAGCCGTACCGGCAACGGGTCTACGTACTGGAGCAGAAAAGCAAGAAAAAGTTCATCAGCCGGGTGTACGAGCTGCCCGAGCCGGAGCGGTTTGTCGGGGCCTACCAACAACCGGCACTGCTGGACGTGCTCAAACCCACGGACCTCATCGCCCGGGAAGGGTGTGCCGTTTACCTGAAGCAAACGGAGCCGGGCATGTACCGCGGCAGCACGAAGAAGGACAAGTGTAAAAGTACCCTGAGCGGCGCCAGCTACGCGACCAGCCGGGTGTCCATTGCCGGATCCTTCGTGCAGAGCTGGGATCAGGGCTTCGACGCGGAAGGCAACCAGGTCTGGGGAGCGACGGACGGGGGGTATATGTTTTTTAGGGAGTAGCGGGTTACGGGTAGCGGGTAGCGGGTTACGGGTTACGGGGGCTGCAGAATAGCGTTGACTGAAACGAAAGAAGCGGGGAACTTGCGCAGGTAATCTATTAAGCGTACCTTTGCCGCCGCAAATTTTGCTTTACCCGATCCAAGTGATCCCCAAAGGCTTTTTCATTATGCCAGTATACATGCCAAAGGAGAAGAAAGAAGAAATC
>JAUIIF010000538.1 GCA_030431945.1 Bacteroidia bacterium
CCATCAAGGAAGCCGTGGAACTGGTGGCCGGACTGTAAGGGCGTTGCGTTGATCGATGGGGTATACCTAAGTCGCTTTGACTTAGATGTACCCATTTTTAGCGGGTAAGTAGGTTAGGGTATCTTCGCAGCATGAAGTACCGTATTGCTTTTTCTGATATCGACGGCACCCTCCTCAATGCGGAACGGGAGCCGTCCGCCGCTTTGCAGCAACAAGTAGATCGCCTGACCGCGCAGGGAATCCCCTTTATCCTCATCTCGTCGCGGATGCCCCAGGCCATGACCTGGATTCAGGAAGAGTTGGGGATTGCAGGCCTGCCACTGGTGTGTTACAACGGCGGCATGGTAGTAGTAGCTGGAAAAACGACGCACACCAGCTTTATTTCCCCGCAAATTATCTCCCACGAGTTCGGAATGCTTAATCAGCGGCTCAAGCTTTCCATTCAATTGTTTCACGGTGAGGAATGGTACGTGGAAAGTATGGACCATTACGCCCTGCGGGAGCAAAACAACACGCGGGTAAAGCCGACGGTGCGAGGCCTTTATGACGTAACGGCTGATTGGTCAAAGCGGAAGGTTGGTGCGCACAAGATCATGGTGATGGGAAATCCGCAGGGCATCGATGAAATGGTGGGGGCCCTGGAGACCAGCGTGGCGGAAAAATTACACTTCTACCGGTCTAAAGATGATTATCTGGAAATTGCCAGTAGGGACATATCCAAGTTGACGGGGATCAATCAATTACTGGAGTACCAGTATCCTGGTTTTACGCTGGCGGACTGCATCGCCTTCGGCGACAACTACAACGACATTGAAATGCTGGAGGCGGTGGGCCTGGGCGTGGCGGTCGCTAACGCCAAACCGGAGGTACTGGCCGTGGCGGATGCGGTTACGGAAGGAAATAAAGCAGACGGGGTGGCACTCGCGCTGGAACGGTGGATGTAGACCGCCAAAAACAAAACTTTTTCGTGACGCAAACACATTTCCTGTTTGCGTGGGGAACCCGTAACTTCGCGCCCTCAAAGAATGCAGCCTTATGATCCACCGTCAGGAAATTTCCACCCTTCTCCAATCACCACCCGTTGGTACTTCCGTAACCGTCATGGGTTGGGTACGCGCCTGGCGTGGTAATCGGTTCATGGTGCTGAACGATGGCTCGGGGGCTGAAACCCTGCAGGTAGTCGTTAACGGAGAAGACTTTCCGGAGGAAACCATCCGCGCGATCGGCTTTCACGCCTGCGTGGGCGTGACCGGTGAACTGGTGGAAAGCCAGGGCAGCGGACAATCGGTAGAAGTGCTCGCAAAGGAGATCACCATTTACGGCCCCGCCGACCTCAGCCAGTACCCCTTGCAAGCCAAGGCGCAAACGATGGAATTCCTGCGCGACAACGCCCAGTTCCGGATGCGGACGAACACCTTCAGCGCCGTCTTCCGCCTGCGCCACGCCCTGGCATTCGCCGTCAACAAGTACTTCCACGACCGCAACTTTTACTACCTCCATACGCCCATCATCACGGGCAACGACGCGGAAGGCGCCGGCGAGATGTTTCGCGTAACGACGCTGGACCCGGCTAACCCACCCCGCGATGAAGCGGGGAACGTGGACTACAGCCAGGACTTCTTCGGCAAGGGCACCCACCTGACCGTTTCCGGTCAGCTCCAGGCAGAAATCGGCGCCCTGGCCCTGGGCAAGGTGTACACCTTCGGCCCGACCTTCCGCGCAGAAAACAGCCACACGAGCCGGCACCTTTCCGAATTCTGGATGATTGAGCCGGAAATCGCCTTTGCCGACATCGACAATGACCAGGACCTGGCCGAGGACTTCCTCAAGTACCTCATCAACTACTGTCTGGACAATTACCGGTCCGACCTGGAATTCCTCGATGAGCGCATCAAGCAGGCCGAGAAAAATATGAAGGCAGAGTTGCGGCGGCCGATGGGGCTGATCGAAATGCTGGAGTTTACCGTCAAGGACGACTTCGCCCGCATCACCTACACGGAAGCCATCCGCCTCATCCAGGGCTCCAAGCCTTACAAGAAAAAGAAGTTCGAGTTTCCCGTTGAGTGGGGCACCGACCTGCAGGCCGAGCACGAACGCTGGCTGGTGGAAAAGCACTTCAAGAAGCCGGTCATCGTCCGCGATTACCCTAAAGGCTTCAAGGCATTTTACATGCGCCTGAACGACGACAACGAAACCGTTGCCGCCATGGACATCCTCTTCCCCTACATCGGCGAGATGGTCGGTGGTTCCCAGCGGGAAGAGCGCGAAGACGTACTGCGTATGCGGATGAAGGAGATGGACGTTCACGCAGACGAACTGGCCTGGTACCTGCAGCTGCGGACCTTCGGCGGCTGCCCGCACGCCGGCTTCGGCCTCGGCTTCGAGCGCATGGTTATGTACGTGACCGGCATGAGCAACATCCGGGACGTGATCCCCTTCCCGCGGGCACCGAAGACGGCTGATTTTTAAGCGTCCGTTCCTTAAGGTCGTGCAGTTTGCCACTGGCAATGAACTACCGGCCCACCGTACCAACAGAACTAAAGTACTACCGTACCAACAGAACATAGCACCATGATCATCGGCACCCGCGGCTCCCGTCTCGCCCTCTGGCAAGCCCACTTCGTCCAGGCACAACTTAAGGAACTCGGCATTGCCAGCGAGTTGAAAATCATTAAAACGCAGGGCGACCGCGTGCAGCACCTGACGTTCGACAAGCTGGAAGGTAAAGGCTTCTTCACCAAGGAAATCGAAGACCACCTGCTGGATGGCAGCATCGACCTGGCCGTGCACAGCCTGAAGGACATGCCGACGGAGCAGCCGGAGGGGTTAACGCTGGCTGCCCTGAGTTACCGGGCTGCCGTTAACGATGTACTGGTCATCAATAAAGCAAAAGCTGTTCCCGGTAAGACGTTCCAGTTGGCTGACGGTGCTACCGTCGGTACCAGCTCCGCGCGCCGCAAGGCGCAACTACGCGATCTTCACCCCGGCCTCGTTCCCGTGGATATTCGCGGCAACGTGCCTACCCGCCTGGAGAAAGCCCGCTCCGGGGAAATGGACGCCGTGATGCTGGCCGCAGCGGGCCTGGAGCGGTTGGAACTCGACCTGTCCGATATGGTCGTGGTCCGTCCTAGCCCCAAGGAATTTGTGCCGGCCCCGGGCCAGGGCGTCATGGCCATCCAGACCCGAAAAGATGCTATGGACATTCGGAAGCAACTGGCCCCGCTGCATAACGTCACCGTGGGGGAATGTACCAACGTGGAGCGGACCATTCTTAACCTTATGGAAGGTGGCTGCTCCATGCCTCTCGGCGTTTACTGCGACCGGGATGAGGCCGGCAATTACCACGTTTGGGCGGCTTATGCAGAAACGCACGCTAGTGAAGTGAAAAGGGTGCAGCTTTCGTTGAGTACCCGGGACGGGCTGGCGGAACGGGTGGTGACGGCTTTGCGGGGGTAAACCGAAACGCTACTCCCTGACCACCTTGCGCGCGTTCTCCCGAAACTGTGCTTCCATGCTACGGATACGGGAAAGTCCCTCTTCCAGCGCCTCCGGCGCTGGTAACAGGATCAGTACCGGATTGGTTTCCCAAAAAACGGGTCGGTAGGGGGTGCGAATGTCTTCGATCAGGGCTTCC
>JAUIIF010000539.1 GCA_030431945.1 Bacteroidia bacterium
CTGATTATCTACTTCCAGTACTTCAATGTTTTCCTCTTCGTCCAGGTTCGGGTACAGGTTGACGCCGATGATCTTGTCGGTTCCACCGTCAATCCGGGCTTGCTTGCGGGCGGCGGCTTCTTCGATACGGAGTTTCGGAACGCCCTGCTCAATGGCTTTGGCCATGCCCCCCAGGGCTTCGATCTCAGCCATCAGCGTCCGCGCCCGATCCGCCAGCTGGGCGGTTAATGTCTCCACGTAGTAACTACCGCCCCAGGGGTCGACCACCCTGGTGATGCCCGTTTCCTGTTGCAGGTACTTCTGGGTGTCCCGCGCGATCTTGGCGGAGAAATCCGTCGGCAGGGCAATCGCTTCATCCAGCGAATTGGTGTGTAAACTTTGGGTGCCGCCCAGGACGGCGGCCATGGCCTCGATGGTCGTCCGGGCTACGTTATTAAAAGGATCCTGGGCCGTCAGGCTCCAGCCAGAGGTCTGACAGTGCGTCCGCAACGCCATCGACTTGGGGTTCTTTGGGGCAAACTGCTGCACTATTTCCGCCCACAGCAGCCGGGCGGCCCGCAGTTTGGCAATTTCCATAAAGTGGTTCATGCCGATGCCCCAGAAAAAACTTAACCGGGGGGCAAAGTCATCGATGGCCAGTCCGGCGGCTAAACCAGTCCGGATGTATTCCAGGCCGTCCGCCAGGGTATAGGCCAGCTCCAGGTCGGCAGAAGCGCCCGCCTCGTGCATGTGGTAACCACTGATGCTGATGCTGTTGAATTTAGGCATGTACCTGGCCGTGTAGGCGAAGATGTCTCCTACAATCCGCATGGAGGCAGCGGGTGGATAGATGTAGGTATTCCTGACCATAAATTCCTTCAGGATGTCGTTCTGGATGGTGCCCGAAAGCAGCTCCGGAGCAACGCCCTGCTCCTCGGCGGCCACAATGTAGAAGGCCATGATCGGCAGTACGGCACCGTTCATGGTCATGGAAACGGACATTTTATCCAGCGGAATCTGATCAAAAAGTATTTTCATGTCCTCCACCGTATCGATGGCCACGCCGGCCATGCCTACGTCTCCGGTAACCCGGGGATGGTCGGAATCGTAACCCCGGTGGGTCGCCAGGTCGAACGCTACGGACAAGCCCTTCTGCCCCTGGGCCAGGTTGCGGCGATAAAAGGCATTAGATTCCTTCGCGGTGGAAAAGCCGGCGTACTGCCGAATGGTCCAGGGGCGAACGGCGTACATCGATGAGTAGGGCCCCCGGAGGTAGGGGGGCAGGCCGGCGACGGCACCGAGGTGATCTACCTTCTTCAGGTCTGCAGGACCGTAAACGGGCTGCACGGCAATGCCCTCGGGCGTGAGGAAGTTCGCTGCCGTCGGGCTGGCCGCTGCTGGTACGGCATCCGCTACGCGCCGGAAAGGAATTTTGCTGAAGTCTATGGGGTCCATGATCCTTGGTTCGGTTAGCAGCGCTTGTTTTGCCAGGCGTGGCTGGTGGTGGCCGGCACGCGCAAGGTGGCAAGCGCGTCTTCGTAAATACGGGCGCCGATCAGGGCAATGACGGCTTCCTCCGCCTGCTGATCCGCCATGATGGCCTCCGGTGAATAGTACGCCTGCACAAAATTGGTGTCAAAATTCCCCGAAATAAACGCTTCGTGATTCATTACAAAACGCCCGAAGGGGAGGGTAGTCTCGATGCCCTCAATGTGGTAGTTGTCAATTGCTTCGCGCATCAGCTGGATGGCTTCTTCCCGGGTTTGTCCGTAGGTGATCAGCTTGGCAATCATCGGGTCGTAGTATATGGGAATGTCCATACCCTGTTCAAAACCGTCATCCACCCGGATACCCGGACCGGAAGGTTTCTGGTACACTTCCAGGCGGCCGATACTGGGCAGGAAATTATTGAGCGGGTCTTCGGCGTAGACCCGTAACTCAATGGCGTGTCCCTGAATCCGTAAGTCTTCCTGCTTAAAGGAAAGCGGTTGTCCACGAGCGACAAGTATCTGTTGTTCAACGAGATCTACCCCGGCAATGATTTCACTCACGGGGTGCTCTACCTGCAGGCGGGTGTTCATTTCGAGGAAGTAGAAATTTCCCTGTCCGTCGAGCAGGAATTCCACCGTTCCGGCGCCGAGGTAATCACACGCCCGGGCACACTTGACGGCAGCTTCTCCCATGCGGGCGCGGAGCGCAGGTGCGAGGTTGAGGGGAACGGCAGGCGCTTCTTCCACCACTTTCTGGTGCCGGCGCTGGACGGAGCACTCCCGTTCGAACAGGTGAACGATGTTGCCGTGCGCATCCGCCAGCACCTGAATTTCGATGTGGCGGGGATTGGTCACGTATTTTTCAATAAATACCGAGCCGTCGCCAAAGGCTGATGTTGCTTCGCTGATGGCGCGTTCCATCCCCTCCTGGAGGCCCGCACGGCTTTCGACGACCCGCATGCCCTTGCCGCCGCCGCCGGCGGCGGCTTTAATCAGGATGGGGTACCCCACTTCCTCACCGATCTTGGCCGCCAGTGCCACGTCGGTGATGGCCTCTTCGATGCCCGGAACCATCGGTATGTCATAATCCGCCACTGCTTCCTTGGCCGCCAGTTTGTTGCCCATTATTTCAATGGCGTGCGGTTTCGGGCCGATAAAAATGATGCCGGCAGCTTCCACCCGCCGGGCGAATTCTGCATTTTCACTCAGGAAGCCGTAGCCCGGGTGAATGCCTTCGGCACCGGTATCCCTGGCTGCCTGAATCACTTTATCCATGACCAGGTAGGATTGGTTGGAAGGCGCCGGGCCCAGCAACACTGCTTCGTCGGCAAAGCGGACGTGTGGGGCACTACGGTCAGCTGCTGAATAAACGGCCACCGTCTTGATGCCCATACGGCGGGCAGTACGCATGATGCGCAGGGCGATTTCTCCACGGTTGGCGACAAGTATTTTTTGCATTGGTTGGGCTTTACCCGGCCTGCTGGCCGGACAGTTGTTGAAATTCAGACCAGATGTTGCTGGCGTAGTGATCCGTCAGGGCTTCGATGAAGTAACTCCCCGCTGCGGGGTCTGCAACCCGGTTCAGGTGACTTTCTTCCTGGAGGAGGTTGAGTACGTTACGGGCAATACGGCGATAAAAAGAGGTAGCGCCTGCTCCATCTGCCGGGGGAAGGAAGATGGTGTCGGCTCCGCCCATGACGGCCGCGGCAGCGTTGACGGTACTGCTGATCATGTTCTGGTTCGGGTCCTCGGCGGTCAGGTGCAGAAAGGCTTTAATCTGGCAGGGGGTAGCCAGTCCGCAGGTGTCTGCGATTAACCTCCAGCAATAGCGGACCGCCCGGAAGTAGGCGATCGTTTCAAAATAGCCGCTTTGCTGCCGGAGGCAAAATACGGGCGGCAGTTCGGGGCGTTTACCGGCCCTGAGCAGATCGAGCGCCAGCTTGCCGGTGCCCCGCCTGCTTTCTTCTGTGTCGATGGTACATTCAATGATTTCCAGGAAAATGCCGTCCAGCAACCGGTCTTTCTCCGCCGGCGCGAGGGGCCGCCGGCGCGAGAACCACAGGGCATTGGCCCCGCCTTCCAGCGCTTCCAGCGCTAGCTGATTGGCCGTTTCCGGGTCCTGGTTGGCAATAACAACCCCGATCTTCCACGTGTGG
>JAUIIF010000540.1 GCA_030431945.1 Bacteroidia bacterium
ATTGAGTTGTAGCTCGCTCAACCAACAGCCTTTAACTACCGGATACCGACAACTACCATGCGCCTACTTTCCCTGCTTTTCCTCGTTCTGGCCTGCACCTGCGTCCGCGCCCAAACCAATAACGCCCTCCGCGAAGTTGTCACTAAAACCATTGAAGACACTTACCCTTACCGCCCCGGCAGCGAGTTGGCGGTAGAAGGCGAAAAAGCCGAGATCTTCGTGGAAACCTGGGATAAGCAAAAAATCTCCGTCAAAGTAATTTTCACCGCCCGTCATCCCCAACTGGAACAAGCAGAGGAAGACCTGCAGAACCTGGCCTACATCAGCGAAGTGGCCGGGCAAAAGATATTTTTGAAGAACAAGCTGAAGAATAAAGAACTGCGCGCCCGGAGCGAACTCACGGTCCACTACTACATCACCCTGCCCGAAGAGTGCCCGGTTTACCTTAAAAGCCACTTTGGCGGTGCCACCATTTCCAATTTGCGCAATCAGCTCCGGATCAACGGGGAGTTTTCCGCCATCAACATTGACAACGTTCAGGGCATCCTGGACATCCGCTCCCGCTTCGGCGATATTACGGGTGAGCGCATTGACGGTAACGTGGTCATCAACTCCCGCCGGTCAGACATCAACCTCTACGATATTGCCGGTACCTTTAACATCACCGCGCAGTACGGTGAACTGAAACTCAGCCCCAACCTGCGCCTGCGTGACCTTCAGATCAACGCCGACAAGAGTGACGTTTACATCTACGAGCCACTCGGTGCAGAGGGCATGGCCTACGACCTTTCCCTTAACAACGGCGAGGTAAAATTGCCGGAAGGCAGAAGTGTGGTCGAACTGGAACGCACCACCGAGGTGCGCCGTTTCGCTATCCGCCCCGATAAAGAACGAATGGGTACCATTACCGCCAGCATTTCCTTTGGGGACTTGTACCTGGCGAAGCAGACCAAGGAACTGAAGAGTCGGTTTTAGTTTATTCCCCGGCCCTGATGGCTTCCTCTACTTTTTGGCCTTTCTCGTAGACGGAAAATTTGGTTGCCCTGCCATTTTCGTCCACCTCAAAAACAAATTCCAACGGTAGTTCCCGGTTAAAAAAGACCGTCGCTGTTTTAGGCAAGAGTAGCATCGATTTATTTCCATTAACCAATGAGAGTCCTGTTGCAGTGACTCGTACTTTCACCGTACCCGTCAGCGGAGCTTCGTAAGTACCCACGAATTTTTCCAACGCTGCCGCTGGCAGCGAGAGGGCCATTTCACCTTCGTTAGTGAATAGGGGCGCGTGGTCATAACTAAACACGCGGGTCATCTTCCATTCCCCCGCCGTAAACTTCCAAAGGTGAAAAAAATAGGCAATGCCATCATCACTGCCGGAAGCTTTGCCGTGAAACGTGTGTTGACCACTTAGGATCGCACCAGTTCCCGCCAGGGGAAAGACTTTGATCGTTCCTGCCACCGGCCGGCGTTCAATCTCGTTGTCACCCGTGCGGCACAACCCTGCTTGCAGCGACTTCGCCAGTGCGGCCCGGCCGTTAGTTTGTCCACCTTTATCGTGGTAGAACTCCACTTCATCAGCAATAAAAGACATCATTTTCTCTACGTCGCAATCGTTGTAGGCTTTCCAGAAAACGCTGTCCATCGCCAGTATCTTAGTCTGCAGAGCTTTTCCGGAAGGCAAGGCAACCTGACCTGACAACTGCCCGGCAGAGCACGAGAAGAAAATGAGCGAAACAACCAGGAAAATGCGGCTACTCCGGTGCCAATTTCCGCAGCGCTTAGTAATGTGGTTTAACATGGGTGGATTTTGATCATGCCCGGCCCGAGCGAAGAAGGTGGTATAATCCGAAATAAGATTATGCCCCAACGACGCTGCAATCCTGGCTTCGTTGCACCCCCTCCCTGAAAACCTGGCTTGCCGCCTGCATTTCCCGACAAAAGCGGGTTAATAAAAAGTGGTAGCCTGCTCAAGCGCTTATCCGGGCCAGCCCTAAATAACTTCCACGGCAGCTACGGGCAGCCAGCCTTGCTTGCCATCTTCCAGACTCACCTTCACGTAATTATCGAATTCATCCAGGATGCGCAACTTCAGTCCTGCACTAAGTGCCTGCTCCAGGGTAGCGTCCGGGCCCGGAGCGACGCGGAGATCAACGGATTTGGCAATCAGAACGGCTTCCTGGTCGTTTGCCAAAAAGCCGTTGCGGCTATTGCCCAGCAGGAAAAAGAGCAGAGCCATGACCAGGGCAATGAATGCGCCCGGCAGTAGGGCGAAGCGTTTCTTTTCCTCCATCGCCTGGCGGCGCAAAAACCAAATGACGGCACCAGCCACCGCCAGCCACCACCAAACCATCGCCAGCCAGAAAGCGGTACGCGCCCCGATGGCCGCGCCAACGGCGCGCCAGGCCCGTACCAGGAAGAAATCCGGCAGCTCGGGCCGGGTAATCCCCGCC
Source organism: Bacteroidia bacterium (assembly GCA_030431945.1). Lineage (GTDB taxonomy): Bacteria > Bacteroidota > Bacteroidia > Chitinophagales > Saprospiraceae > Neolewinella. The sequence continues at coordinate 2,448 of JAUIIF010000540.1, forward strand.
TCTTCGCGCACGAACTGCAGGTTATTTTTCAACTCCTTATGGTTAGGGCGTAAGCGCAATCCGCGCTCATACTGGAGGATGGCCCGGCCAAAATCTCCGCGTTCGAAGTACGCATTCCCCAGGGCCTGGTACAGCTCCGGGCTCTTCCTGCCACTACCTGCCAGACTATCCAGGGCCGTGATCTGGGCCTGAAAGTCTTCCCCGGCGAGTGCTTTACGGGCAACTTCCAGGGTGGATGACTGGGCTACCGCAGCAGCCGTCAGCAAAGCAAAAATCAACGCAAAAAAAGTACGGGCCATGCGACAAAAATAATTAGGATTTACGGAATCTGCGAAGCGGGGTAATTACGCAGTAATGTTGCCCCTGAAGCGCCGCAGAATAACGTGGGCTTAGCGGTCAGGGAGTCTGCTTTCCGATCCCCAAAGCCAGCAGCCCGGAAATGTCCCTTCTAGTCCTGCTTTAATAGTTCTCCCCCTGGCACTTCTACCGGCACTTGCGTGGGTACCGGCAATGTATTGCCCTTCCCCGACCGATCCCTGAAGAGGTCAGCCACCGTCAAAGGTTTACGTTTTTCCTCCCAGCGGAACCCTTCCAGCTTGAAGGTCTCATGATCAACCGCTTGCATCGGGTCCATTTTCCCGCTCGGCGCACTGAGGAACCGGATTCTGCGTACGCCGCCGTTCTTGAAGTGCAAGATCATGGAACTGCAGGCCGTCTTGTTTACCCCGACGTAAGCACCGGCTTCGTCGGCAATGTAATAGATGGCCTCTGCATTTCCCTGTACTTCGGTTCTGATCAGGGCCGTACTGTCAAAGAAGGCTTCGATTTCCTTTCCTTTTACCTGGTTGAAGAAAACCAGGTCCGGCGTAGTAATGACCAGGGCATTCCGCAGCAGCTGGACCTTATCCAGGGCCTCCTCTTTAAAGAAAATCCGCACCGTATCTCCCGTCAGCTGGCTCGTATCCTGCCAGAGAATCGGGTCCTGATAAAGGGTAAGGACGGAATCGATGGTATTGAACCCCAGTGAATCACAGACGGCCTGCAAATCCGATTTCAGGATGCGTACATCGTGGTGCGCGGCCAGGTAACGAATACTGTCAACGGCCAGTAGGGTGTCGGTTTGGGTAACCACCTTCACCGTCAGGGAATCGCCCAGGTAGACGGTATCGCGGGAGACT
>JAUIIF010000541.1 GCA_030431945.1 Bacteroidia bacterium
TAAGCAACGGCGTCAGATACACAAACTTCCAGTTCCTGAGCACAGCCGTCCGTGAAGGTCGGTACCAGTGGCGCAATGCCACCAGCCAGGAGGCGGGCACGCAGTGCAGGAGCCATAGAACCAGCGATCGTGGCACCGGTAGAAGCATTCACACGGTAGCAGTGATTGATGGTGTTAGACAGGGTAGCGATGTTGTTGGCATCGAAATCAACACACAGCAGATTAACATCTTCCGGCGTTTCGATAGCTTCTGGAGAAGTCTTGTCTTCTGCACGTACGATACCCCAAGAGGTCGTGAAGCCAGTTACGGGGATAGACGTGTCAGCAGGTGCAAAGCTCCAGTTAGAAATGACCAATACACTTGGCGTTTCGTTGTTAGGAGGGAAGGGAACGAAACCATCATCCACTACACCAATACCGAAATCGAAACCAGGCTCGGCTTCGAAAGTGATGGTGCCGGTTTCTGGGTTGGTCGTTTGCAGCAGAATGTCTACCAAGACACCTTCGAAGGTGTAGATAGCAACAGCAAAGTCAAATCCTACGTCTACACCGTTGTAGTCGTAGTCAAAAGTTACCGTACCTGCTTCGGAGAACTGGTAGAAAGCGGAAGCTTCGAATACCGGAGGCAAAGAGCCGAAAGTAGTGAAGGTTGCCGTCGTTTCGGTGAATTCTACGATAGAGGTTTGGTCATCAAAGGGAGGCTCGTCGTTGATGGTCCAGTTTTCGGGAGCAAACTCACCAACGAATCCTTCCCGGACAGCTGGAGTAAAGTCACGAATTTCAACTTTGTACTGGAACTCACCACAGCCATCGATGATCGGGCCGTTGGACGTGTTACCGTCCATAACAGTAATTTCGAAATACTCATCACCGGGTACTTCGCCGTCGCCATCGACGTCGTAGTCACCAGTAAGAACCATTTCGCGAATAAGAAGACCTTGACACTCGTCATTGAGGGTAAGGTTAACGGTAGAGATGTTAGCGAGGTTTACCTCGTACACCTGGGCTGTCAGCGCCATACTGCAAAGGCAGAAAAATGCCAACATAAGCAATTGTCTTGCTTGCTTCATAAGATTACGATTTAAAGATTAAAAAGGGCGCCCCCCGTAGGAGACTAAAATTATGGTTAAACGTTATCGGCCCGCAGGCAGATAGTAAATTAGGTCACTTTTATCGCGTAAAGCTACTAAGAGAATTGAACCACACCAAGCCTGAAATCAATTTTATGATTTTTTTCCTTCGCTTGCGTGAACAAGCACCTGCATAAAGCTTTCATTTGCTCCGAGTTAGCCATTTCAACTTTTCAGCCTCTCGCCCTTAAACTAAATACCGCACCTGCGGCCGCGCCCGCTAAACAGCCGGTCAAATCACTGCCCAGCGGGTACATACAGAGGGGCCAGAGGTACTCTCCTCCCCGTTCACCTAACCACAGACGAGGAAGTGGCAGGCGCGTCCTTTTTAAGGTGGCAGCTTGTTGCCCTGGCAAAAAAAACGGCCCAACCGAATGCAGCATCCGGTTGGGCCGTAAAGGCCTTATATATAGGTCTTGTTTAGAAGCGGAGGGTAACGGTTTCCCCGATACCACAGCCTACCTGGATTTTGTCTCCGGCATTGTGGCCACGCTGGAAAGCCTCACTTTTGATGGGCATGGAGCCACGGTAGTTAGCGATCCGGCGGTTAGCGTCACCGGCGACCTCACCGTCAATTCTCTTGGCGTAGTTGTACTTGTCCATTGCTGCCAGTACCGCCAGTCGTTGCTGGTAAGAGTCACCACAGCTGCTGCCGAGGCGCGCATAAATGTCACCGATCATCAGGTAGGGCTTGCCCCAGCCGGGGTTCAGCTCCGCCGCCTTGTTGGCATTCTGGCGGGCGGCACCAAACTGCTTGAGCTTTCCGGATTGAATAGAGGCAATCTGGTAGTAAGCCTGCGCTTTCTTTTCGTTTGAGTCCGAACCGTCAATAGCATCCTGGTAGCGCTTGATGGCACCGGTGTAGTCGCCGGCTTCCATCAGCAGGCTGGCATCGTAAAGCGGGTTGAGCTGACGGCGCTGCGCTTCTTGCTCATCCTTAAGTTCTGCGTACATGGCGTCGTAAGTAGCCTGTACCCGTTGTACGTCAGCATCCGTTTCTTCACAGCCCTGTTCTTTGAGCTTGCTCAGGATGTACTTTACGATTTCGTAATCTTCCTGGTTCTCTTCGAACTTCGGCATCAACTCTCCCTTGAAGTAGGCACAGTCAAAAATCTGGTCCGCAAATTCGAGGACGCTGGCATCGAGGTTGGCTTTGGCATCCTCGTAGTATTGCTGGTAGGTACCGCCCTTTTCGATGTTGGCATCCGCCATGGCACTGGCCTGCTCGTAGAGCTCGCGCACCCGGGCGTTGTCAATTTTTTCAGTTTTGAAGTAGTAGTTCAACAGCTGACCAAGGGGAGCCAGTACGATGTATTCCGTAGCATCTCCTCCTTTATCCATGGCCATTTCCAGTACCTCAATGGCTTCCATGCTGTAGCCCTGCAGGTAAAACATGTCGTACCCTTTACGGCCCAGCAGATAGGCTTCCGCATCAGGGTAGCACTTCAACTCCTCGTCGTAGAAAGAAAGCAGGCGATCCTGGTATTCTTTTTTCTTGGCGGCGTCCGTTTCTTTGGCGGCCAGGGCACGATAGAAAGAGCGGCCGTCACGGTAGTGAAAAGGACGCTGCCCATCGGCTGCCGGAGCAATATCATAAGCAATTTTCCAGTTGTTGAAGGCTGCGTCAAATTCTTCGGCAGTCATGGTGGAGAAGTCCACTTTACCCTTCACGAAGTTACGGTAGGCTACGTGAGCGTTTTCAGCCTTCTCTTTTTCTGCGGAGTCATTCCAGTTGCCACATTGGGCATTCAGAGCGCCGGCGGAAAAAGCAAGGACCAGCAACAGAGCGATGGTGCGGCCACCGTAAACAGCAGCGGAGCGAATGAAATTATGCATCTTGGTTTAATTGAGTTTGCGTTTGAAGAACCATGAGTTGTCGTTAAGCGAGAAGCCCACGGTGAATTGTACGTAGTTTTCGTCAAGGATGTTTGGAACCCCAAATTTACCAAATTCCAGCGCAAGGTCCACAAAAGAGACTTGTTGCCGCGGTAAACGGAAGGGTAACCCCATGCCCAGGGTGATGGCATTACGTCTTGCCTGCACCCCTTCCACGGAGCGTCCGTCGTCCTCCAGCCGGAGACCGGCACGGTAACGGATCCGCTGCGTAAATTTATTGTAGGAGTTGGCATTTGGTATATACTGGATGCCAAAAGCGATCCGATTGGCGTCCAGCAGCTCATCAGGCTGAGCGTCATTCCGGTATTCACTGTAGTTTCTGGCGCCGTACTCCACCCCGACAAAAAGACGGTTAACGTCTTCAAATGCCAGGCCAAAAGAGTAAGAAGAAGGTAGGGTTAAGGTACCTTTTTTATTCGTCTCGGAGATCAGGGTATCCTGGACCACCAACTGCTGGCTCGGGCTGAACCTGCGGAAAAGTAAGCTGGCGTCCGTATCGATCTCCCGCCCCAGGTTACCGTTTACCCCCACGATGATGCGTTTTCCGTTAGGAATTTTAACCCCTTCGGCAGAAACCGTCTTGAAGTTGTACGTGTAC
>JAUIIF010000542.1 GCA_030431945.1 Bacteroidia bacterium
CGCTGCGCGGTTTTCAGGCCTTCCGGACCATGGACCCGGGCGGTCAGTTCTTCTCCGAGCCGTTGTTTAACGGCTTTAATGTCGCGAAACTCCGGTTTTTCCTGCTCGAAGATGGCACAGTCCGCCAGAATTTCGGCTTGTGGGCGGAGGCTGAAGTACTTCAGGTAAGTTGGAATATCGGCGTCGTTGCTGTCAATCCAGAATTGGTAGAAGTCGTAGGGGCTCGTCAGTTCGGCGTCCAGCCAGATGTTGCCGGCTTCGGATTTGCCGAATTTGGAACCATCGGCTTTCGTCAGTAACGGGGTCGTGACGGCGTAAGCCTTACCGTCCAGGTTCCGGCGGACGAATTCGGTGCCGGCCGTAATGTTCCCCCACTGGTCGGAGCCCCCCATCTGGATGGTCACCCCTTCCTGTTCGTAGAGGCACTGGAAATCATAACCCTGCAGCAGTTGGTAACTGAACTCCGTAAACGACATCCCGCTTTCCAGGCGGTTTTTAACGGAGTCCTTCGTCATCATGTAACTGATGGTAAGCGTTTTACCGACGTTGCGCAGGAAGTCCAGCGCATTCATGTCTTTGTAGAAGTCGTAATTATTAACGACGGAAAAGCCGGCGCCTTCAGCTTGCTCTGCACCGGCGGCCGCGCCCTGGTTCAGCCCCGCCGTAAGCAAACGCAACATCTGCTGACGCTGAAACGCCAGGTTATGATCCAATTCTTCGTAAGTTTTCAGCTGCCGCTCCTTGTCTTTGCCGCTGGGGTCGCCAATGCGCCCGGTAGCGCCGCCGAAAAGAACGACGGGATGATGACCGGCACGAGCCCACAAGGTGAGCAGCATGATCTGCACGTAATTGCCAATCGTCATGGAAGGGGCCGTCGGGTCAAAGCCAATGTAGGCTTTCCGTGGTCCGTCCGCGAGGTGTTCTTTTAATCCTGGGGTAAGCTGGTGCAGCATACCGCGCCATTCCAATTCGGCGATGAAATCCATACCTTAATTATATAACTGTTCTCTGGCCAGGGTGTAAGTACACCAGGGGCGTAATAATTCGCTTTCTTTAGCGAAGCGCAAATATAGGACAAGTACCTTGAGAACAATCGTTGTTAGCGCAGAGATCAGCATATGGTTTGCGTACAATCAGTGGGCGCGGCCGCCGGTGCAAAGCAAGAGAACCGGAGCAATGCAGTGGCTAAGTCCTGTCATGTAGCGGATAAAACAAACCTCAGAACACAAAAAACTGCCTAATCAGGCACATTTTTGTTAAGATTTTTTGCCAGCCAAGAAATCTTTGTACTTTCGTAACCGTATTTCTACGTGGTGGAATTTGTTGCCACCGTTTTATAATCTCCAAGAATAGACGACTTTATGAAGAACTTATTACCCAAATGGGGCCAGCTCGGCCTCTTTATGGCGTGTTTGTTGCTAGGCCTTCCGGCTTTGCAAGCGCAATCGAGCAATCTCTACGACTTCCAGGATTTGGTGCCCGAGGCCACTTTTTCCCAAATGGTGGAAATGGCGGAGAGCATGCCGTTCGAGAATCCTATGTATATGGTCTCGGTTACGGCAGTGCCTAACAGTTTTCAAAACGGTGCTGCCAATAAGTTCGCCCTTACGGTTGACTGTTCCAATATTGTCGATGGCCCGCTTTCTTGCCGCGCGGATTTACCTCCGGTGGACTTTGATCTGCCCATCATTGTCAATACCACCAGCGAGGTTACGCTGTCTGCCCTGACGATTATTCCGGGCAACTCCGGTTGTCCTGGTGATGAAGTGATAATTCCACGGACTTACTTCATCCAGAACGCCGAAGGTGATATGGACCAGTGTATGCAGACGTTCACGGTCCGTTCTGAAAACGGACCGACGATCGTTTGTCCTGCGGATAGCCCAATTGACTGTGGTGTTGAGCCAACCGTTTCTGCCCTTGATGCGGATGCTACGGCAGAATGTGGCTCCGTCACTGTTTCTGTTACCGGTCCGGTTATCGACGGAGAGCCAAACGTGGTCGGTACTACCTACACGTACACCTACACGGCTACGGATTTCTGTGGTCGCACGGCTTCCTGTGATCAGGTCTTTACCGTAGAGGATACGGAGGCTCCGGTTATTATCTGTGAAGCGATCACGGTAGAAATCGGTGCAGACGGCACGGCCATGATCGAAAATGATGATGCTGTTGTCAGCATTACCGACAACTGTGACGGCCCACTTTCTGGTCCGTTTACCGTTGGTGGCCCTACGGCGCGCACTTTCTCCTGTGCCGATGTCGGCACCACTGTGGAGCGCACGGTAGTAGTTACCGATGAAGGTGGAAACCGCGGTGAGTGTACCTACGAAGTAACGATTGTTGACGTGATTGCCCCCACGCTGGAGTGTCCGGAAGCCATCACCATCTACCTCGACGAAGTGGGTGGCGATACGCTGCGGAACAACGAATGGGACTTTACGGAAGCTGACAACTGCGACATGAACCCACAAGGCCCGCTCGTAGTGGGTGGCCCGCCCGCCCGCCGGTTCGACTGTGCGGACGTCGGCGAAGCCCTCGTGCGTGAGTTCTTCGTCCGTGATGACTCCGGTAACGAATCGGAGCGTTGCAGCATCAACATTACGGTACTGGACACGATCCGTCCAGCCATCATTTCCTGCATCACGGACACGACGATCTACCTCGATGAAAACGGCTTTGCTTCAATTGCGCCGGGTGAACTGCTCGAGACCTTTGATGCCTGTCCTCCCGAGGTGGTAGTAGGTGATCCGCTGGTAGCCTATGGCTGCGGCGACGCGAACCAAACCTTTAGCTACGACGAGACGGACACGGATGCCTCCGGCAACGTGAGCGACGTCTGTACGGTTAACGTTACGGTCCTGGATAGTATTCCCCCTACGGCTGTTTGCCAGGACATCACGATTTACCTGGATGATAACGGTGATGCGACGATCAGCCAGGGAGGAGCGGATGCCTCACCTGCCGTAACGCAGATAACGGGTGAATTTGCGACCGGCGGCCCCGCCTTCGATCGCCCGGTTGGTTCCAGTACGAACTGTTCTTTATCCAATGGAGCGGAGGATCACCTGTACAGCGTTTTCGAATTCAGCGTTGACGCTGATGACATGTACACCTTCGAGATGCAGGAAAACCCTGATTTCGACGGCTACTTTTTGATGTACGAAGGTGACTTCGATCCGTCCCAGCCCTGTATGAACCACATCAATGGTGATGACGATGACGGAGACGCTAACGAGCCGCTACTGATGCTGCAGCTCAACCTGACGCCGGGTGATTACACCCTGGTATCAACAACGTTCTTCAGTAACCAGACGGGTACTTTCATCGTTGACATCAGCAGCGCCAACGGCGGTAATGTCTTTGCCGCAGATGCTGCTTCGACGGGCACGTTTGCTGCTGATCTGGACGGCGGTTCTACGGACAACTGTGACAGCGAAGGCCTGACCTTCACGGTAGGGACTACCGACTTCACCTGTGACAACGTAGGCCCGAACACGGTGACGCTGACGGTCACGGACGCCTCCGGTAACTTCAGCACCTGTGACGCCATCGTTACGGTAGCTGACACGATCAAGCCGGTCATCACGGTGACGCCGGGCATGGTGACCCTCGACCTGGAG
>JAUIIF010000543.1 GCA_030431945.1 Bacteroidia bacterium
TTACACCTGGTTCGTGGCGGGTGGTGCCGTCATGACCGGCCAGTTCGGACCAACGGTTACGGTAGTATTTACGGCCCCCACCGGGGTGGTAAGTGTCACGGGTCAGGATAGCCAGGCCCCCAACTGCGTTTCCGACGTGGTGACCCTGGCGGCAACGGAAATTACGTTTAACGATCCGGCCACCATCGTCGGTCCGCCAGCCTGTACCAACAGCCTGGCCGACTACAATCTTGACCTGCCCCAGCACGCCAGTGCCACCTACGCCTGGTCGGTCATCCCCGATACTGCGGGCAGTGTGATTATGGGCATTGACCTGCCGTCCGCCACCATCCAGTGGAATGACCGGCCCGGCCCGGTGACCATTCAACTGGATGTAAGCATTTGCGGCGTGACGCACAGTTACGCCCTGCCATTGACCCTGAATGCCCCCATCGACCCGGTCATTGTTCAGGTCGGCGATTTATGTCTGGGCGGCAGTACGACGCTACTGATCGACAGTACCCAGTTTGATTCCATAGTGTGGGATTTGGGCGGGAACGCAGGTGCAGTGTGGGGACCGAATGCCGGCTCCATCACCGTATTCGAAGAAGGCAACTACGTAGTTAATACCATTGACATCAATGGTTGCCCCAGCGTAGACCGCTACCGCGTTGAGGCGGTGGACGGCCCGGAGGTCACCATCTCCGCCGTGGGTGCCCGGCAGATTTGCGTAAACAGCCCACCCTACCCCGCTAACCCCGTACTCACGGCCACCACTGCGCCCGGAAACACCATCGAATGGTTCTGCGGCAGCGATAGCCAGGGGCCGGCCGCCATCGGCAACACCACCTTTGTTCATAGCTGGACCGACTCCGTCGCCAGTTTCGTCTACTTCGCCCGTGTCGTAGACCCGGCCACCGGCTGTACCGAAGACTCCGACCCCCTGATCATCCGCCAGATTCTCTGTTGCGACACCCCCTACGTGGCGGATCCGATCTCCCAGTTACATACCTTCGAAGCTACCCGTCAGTCCCCCAATTGCGACCTCGTCGACCTGGTCGCCACCTGGAGCCCCGACAGTGTCGTTGGCCACGGGTTCAGCTGGGATTTTCTTGGCGCAGAGGTCATTTCCTTCGGAGGGGATGAAGTAGCGGGCAACGACTCGATGACCATCCGGCTGCCGGGGGTAGGTTGCTACGACATTTTTCATAACATCGATGTGTGGGCCTTCGACTACGACACCACCTTTACCATCGACGCCAACGGCAATCAATTGATTGATGAGATCATCAAGGTGGATTCGATCCGCTGCGGAACTTCCCTGCGTCAAACCGTTTGCAATCCTCTTTTTGCCGACTTTGACAAGCGGGAAGAATGTGGCGAAGTGGTCTTTACCGATGAAAGTGAATTCGATCTGCCCTCCCCCGCTCCCCCCATTACCTATACCTGGGACTTCGGAGACGGCAGCCCGGCAAGCAACGCCATCAACCCGGTTCACCTGTACGCCAATAACGGGAGCTATACCGTAACGCTGACCATTACGGACGGAGACTGTGTTTCCACTGCCACCATGACCGTAACGGTAACGGACCTGCCCGATACTGATTTCTCCGTATCCCCCAGCCCCGTCTGCTACGGCCAGCCAGCCACCTTTACCGGAACGGGTACCAACGTTATTGAATGGGAATGGGATTTTGCCGACGGCGCCACCTTCAACGGCAACGGACCGCAACATACCTTCCTCCCACCACTGGGTTCCGGTGATTACGACGTAACCCTCGTCACCACCAACCGGGCCGGGTGCCGGGATACCGTAGTGAAGACGATTGACGTCTTCCCCACCCCACTGCTCGACACCATTGAAGCTTCCAATGGCTTTATCATCTGTGATGGTGATGCCACGGTACTCTCGGTCGATAACATTGCCGGGCTGAATTACCTCTGGAGTACCGGCGCTACCGGCTCCTCCATCTCCGTCAGTACGGCCGGCACCTACGGTGTTACCCTGACGAACGCTGACGGCTGCGAGCAAGTCATCGCCCCCGTCGATGTGCAGGTTATTCCCCTACCTGACGCTTCGTGGATCGGTAACCCCTTTATTTGTGACAACGGCTCCACTAAACTCACCGCACTCGCGGGAGGCGGCCATTCCTTCAACTGGGAAAATCAGACCACCGGGCAAATTGTCTCGGGCATGATGTATACCGTTCCGTTTACGCCAGGTGCTTCCCCACAGACCATCGTACTGACCGTTACCAACCTGGCTTACGGCTGTACGGCGGAATCCGTCATCACCGTCGAACAGGTGCTAAGCCCCAACCCGGACGTGCAGATTACCGCCGGCGGAAATTGTGAGGGGGACGGCACCCTGCTGGAGGTCGTCAATCCGGAACCAGACGTTGCCTACACCTGGAATACCGGTGCTACGGGCACCAGCATCTTTACCTACGCTGCGGGTACTTACACCGTTATTGCCACTAACCTGATTACCGGCTGTACCGGGAGTGATCAGGAGGTCGTGCATCCCTTGCCCGATATCTGTCTGGTCCCCACCGGCTGTTACGAGACCTGCGCGCCGGATACCCTCGTCGCACCTTCCGGAGACTACAGCTACGCCTGGTACCAGAATGGCTTGCTTGTAGGCACCGGAGACACCCTGATTGTGGAGGAATCCGCGTCTTACAGCGTAACGGTCATCGACAATGTTACGGGTTGTGCCAGCACCTCTGACAGCCTTTATCGCGAGTTACTCCAGCCCCGAAGGTTTGTTCTACGCAAAACTCTCGGCCGCATCTGTCATGGCTATTGCTCCAATTCTGATCATGGGCTGGTTCAGCCAAAAACAACTTGTCCGAGGTTTGACCTTCGGCGCTGTGAAATAGGGGAAATCGAAATGGGCCGAATTCAGCTTAAGCAGGTTAAAAAGGCGTTTGGTGACGTGACCGTCATACCGCCACTTGATCTCGAAATCGAAGATGGAGAGTTTGTAGTTTTCGTTGGGCCGTCGGGATGCGGCAAGTCAACTTTGCTGCGCTTGATCGCGGGATTGGAAGATGTCACGGACGGTCGGATTGAGATCGATGGAAGCGATGCAACAGGTTTGCCGCCGGCGAAGCGCAGTCTGGCAATGGTGTTCCAATCCTATGCTCTCTATCCGCACATGTCGGTACGCAAAAATATCGCTTTCCCGATGAAGATGGCTGGTGTCGCGCAAGATGAACAGGATCGCCGCATAGATGCGGCGGCAAAGGCGCTCAATCTCGTAGACTACTTGGATCGTAAACCCGGTCAGCTTTCCGGGGGCCAACGCCAACGAGTCGCGATTGGACGAGCGATCGTTCGCGAGCCGTCAGCGTTTTTATTTGATGAGCCTTTGTCGAATCTTGATGCTGCCCTTCGGGTCGGCATGCGAATGGAAATAAGCGAACTTCACAAAAAGCTCGCGACGACGATGATTTATGTAACCCACGATCAAGTTGAAGCCATGACAATGGGTGATCGCATTTGTGTGATGAAAGACGGAAAAATTATGCAGGTGGCCGATCCGTCCACGTTATTCAATCGACCTGCAAATGCGTTTGTGGCGGGGTTTATCGGCTTGCCTGAAATGAATTTATTTCCTGTCACC
>JAUIIF010000544.1 GCA_030431945.1 Bacteroidia bacterium
GAGCGCAGTTCCAGACTTTGTACGCGGCGTTCCGTTTCCAGTTCCTTTGCCAACCGGTTCATCCGGCGAAGGTGTAAGCCATAGAACAGCAGGGAACAGCCCATTACGCACCCCAGGTAAAAAAGGTAAGTGTTGTACCAGGGTGTCTCCACCCACACGGCCACCTGCCGGATTTCGGTAGTGCTCCGGCCAGCGGCATCGTTGGCCCTTAAGTTAAACTCATAGGCTCCGGGCGGGAGCTTGGTGTACCGAACAGTCGGGGAAGCAGTGGGGGCATTCCAGTCCACATCAAACCCTTCCAGATACGTCTGATACTGTTGTTCCCCTGCCGGCAAAAAATCCGGCACGGAAAAATCAAACGCACAGTAGACTGTGGAAGGCGAAAGCACCAGAGGGCCTTGCCAGTCGGCAGGTACGTGGTGGATGGTTTCGTAACCGACATTTTCGTCAAGTAGCCGGTAGCTGAGCAGTGCCGGTTGAAAAGGGCTTTCCTCCGGCATGAGGTCTTGCATACGAAAAGAGACAAATCCGTTGATGCCCCCGGCGTACCAACGCTCGTCCTGCTCATTGTAAAAGATCGAAGAGGTATTGAATTCCTCATCATTCAAGCCATCGGCCTTCGTGTAGACGGTAGTGCTTTTGTTTTGCGGCCAGTGAACGAGGAGACCATTGAACGTAAATACCAGCAAGCTTTGCTGATCGGTTATTCTGATACCGGCAATATCGTTGCTGGGAAGGGCCAGAAAGGTCTCGGCATCCGGAGGCGCTTCGCCGGGGATTACCTGGCCGCCAACCGTGGAAAACGCCCCGGTTTCGGGCGAGAAATTCTGCAGTCCGAATTTTAAGGTTCCCAGCAGGAGGTCACCGCCTGCCTCGGGAACGATCACCTCGGTGACCGGCGTTATTTCGGCGTTATTCATCCGGTAAGAAGTGAGCCGTTCACTCTGCCAGTCATAGCGATAAAGGGCCATATCCGTCCCGATCCAGAGGCAATGCCGGAGGCTGTCTTCTACGACCACCTTGGTGTAGCCATGAACAGTATCATCCGGGCCTGCTGGCTGTATCCGCTGGAAGGAATCCCTGGCGGGATAAAAATAGTAGAGGTGGCCGTCGCGCTGATTTCCCTTGTGCTCCGTAACGAGGAACAATTCTCCCGGGGTCCTTCCCTTACGCACCCATCTGACGACCTGGTGCAGTTCTGGTAAGTACCATTTTTTCCAGGTTTGATCAGTGGGTCGGTAGCGGTACACTGTTCCCCGAAAGTTGTCATTTTCAATATCACAGCTGTGCCCGAAAATATCCCCCTGGTAATTCAGCAAGTTGGTTCCACAGCCGTACTGATCGGAAACGGTGCCGTCATTGTCCCGCATTTTCAGGGTATCCAACGTAAGGGTTTCGGCATTGACCCTGAACCAGTAGGGCATGCGCGAGTCTTTGTTTACGTAAACATTGCCCGCGTCGTCCGCGGCGAACCCCCGCATTACATCACCAAATTTACCCGGGCTCAATTCGCGATAAAGGTACTGCCGGAAGGGGCTCTCCCCCCTGGTGGGAATACGGATCAGGAAAAGTCCGCCGTAGGTATTCAGCCTGAGGTCGGTCCGAAAATCGCTCCCGTGAATGGTGATGATCCGGTCATCGACTGCCGTCACCCAGTCCATGGGCTGCCACTCCTTGCCGTCGATAAGCACCAATTCCTCCATTCGCTTCATCAGCGGATTGAGGTGACCAATCAGCAGCTGGCCCTGCAGGTCTTCGGCAAAGAAATTGACCATCTTCCCCCCGACCATATCCGGTTGCCGGGTGAAGTTCCGCGCACTGGCCGTAAGCCGATAGAGGCCTGCCTCATTACTGAGCCAAATACTTCCTTTGCTGTCCCGAAAAAATTTCTGCGGGGAACGTGGAGTGGGAACAGCAATATACATTGTCGCTCCCACCGAGTACCGCTCAAGTTGGTGAGCTTCATGGCGGTAGAGTACGTAGGCTTCATCTCCGGCGTGTAACAACTGGTCCCCTTTTTGCAGTGGTTGCTGCAGGTCAAAAGCTTTCGCATCCGTTCCGCCTGGCTGAAAAACATAGATGGCTTTTCCGCGGGCGTAATAAAGCGGGCGGTCTGCCAGATGGCTGGTTCCGGCAAAGACCCCTTTTTCGGCCCCTCCCAATCTGAAACCCGCTGCCTGCAGGGTTTGCGGATCGAAGACCTCCACTGAATCGGGATAGTTGAGTGCTGCCGATAAGAAAATCCCGTTTTGATCCCGTTGCAGGATACCGGTAAAACTTTGAGAAAAGTCCTTAAAGGCCGTGACACTTTGGCCGTCAGAACGGCAGAGGCCGCCGGCCGTTGCTAACCAGAGCAGATGATCATAATCAAAGGCGGAACTGTAAACAGTCCGGTTTGGCAAGCCGTCTTTGACGGTAATATGCTGGATGATGGTATCTCCAAAAGCAACCCTCGCCGCAGGTAAAAAGGACGAAGTCATGACCAGGATCAGGAGGGTCAGGCTTACCAAAAATAGCAAGCGCAGGGTCAGGAAGTATCGTCGCCCAGCGGCTGGAATAACAACACTGATCTCCGGCCGGGGTCGACAAATTATCCCATCGCTTTGTTTATAGTGTATCAGAGACATAAAATAAATAATAGCCAAATCATTAATCCTGACCGGGCAGTCACGGACCAGCGTCAGGTCGCCATGGTGTTCAGGTTAATGTGAGGAGGACTGGCCTGATTTACCTTACCTGAGTCTGTGTTCTCCGGCAAGTTCCCGCCCGTTCCTTCGGGGTCGTTGACAGCTCCAGCGTTGGTGGACAGCTAGTGGTGGCCGCAAGGATTTACGAAAGTAACTCGTTTCTTACTACATTTAAGCTAAAATAACCTGATTATTGAACACACTTCTGATTGATGACGAGCCCGCAGCAAATAGTGCATTGCGTGGGCTGCTCTCCCGTAACCATCCCCGCCTCACTATTCTGGGGCAAGCTGTAAACATCCAGGAAGGACTACAAAAAATTACCCGTTTCAGCCCCGATCTTATTTTTCTGGACATCGAGATGCCCGGCGGCAGTGGCTTTGACCTGATCCGGCAGCTCCCCAAAGGAAACCGCCCGGAGATCATTTTCGTAACGAGCCAGAGTAATTACGCCCTGCAGGCCTTCAGCTGTGCGGCGCTGGGCTACGTACTGAAGCCCGTTGAAAAAAAACCGTTGGCCGAAGCTATTGCGGTGGCCGAAGAACGCATCCGGCAAAAAAACAGTGAGCAGCGCCTGGAAGCCCTGCTGCAAAACCTGGAAACGAAAGATAATACAGCTCAGCAAATTGGCATCCCCAGTGAACGGGGCGTAGAGTTTGTTGCCGCCGGCAACATCATCTACTGCGAAGGGGAAGAGCGGTACACCAGAATACACCTGAAAGATGATGGCAACCGTCTTTCTTCCTACGCCATCGGGGAGTACCGAAAAATGCTGATCAATCATAATTTCTTTCCCATTCACCGCTCTTTTCTGGTGAACCGCCGCTTCGTCAAAAGACTAAACAAAGCCGGAGATCTTGAACTAACCACACGCCAGCACCTCACGGTAAGCCGGCGGCGACGGGCAGAAGTA
>JAUIIF010000545.1 GCA_030431945.1 Bacteroidia bacterium
AGAAATTAAAGGTACTAACGGTCAGTACCCCCACCCGCCCGTCCGGGGCCAACTCGAAGCAGAGGCCGTCCGGGCAAGGCTTGATGGCCGGATTGGTGAAATGATTCCGGACGGTTGCGGTAGGGGTCAATTGTAGTGGATCTTTTGCTCCTTTTAGGGTCACCTGGTAAGTTGCGGGGAAATTGAGGGCAAAGGGAATCATTCCGGTAGCCCAGGTATTGAATTCGTGCCTCTTTGTCGTTTCGATGTAACCCTGAGATGGAATACGCCGGTAAATTTTCCGGACGATTTCCCCAACGGGCATACCATTTATATGGGTGATTTCGTCTTTCTGCGCTAACTGGTCAGCATTTTCCAGCGGATCGACGACAAAAAGTTGCTCCCCCACCAAGCGGGTTTGCAGCGGAAAGCGCAGCGGTACCGGCAACATGCTACTCTCCGTTGAAAACCTTCCCAGCGAAGTATGGGAGCAATTCAGGCTGGCAATGATTTCCGCACAGTGCCACCGGAATTCAGCGTAGGTCGTTTCCTCCGTCAGCAGGGCTTTCTTCTGCTCAATCAACGCCCGGAAGTCTTCTTCAGAGATGAACTTCAGGGCGTTAGGGTGTACTTTAAGTAATCGCTGGGCCATTTGCTCCAGGTCCTCCCGGTAAGCAGCTACCGGGTATACTTTTGCGAACTTCTCCTGCTCCGTTTCGGGAATATCATCGGGATGAAGTATCCGGTGAATCTGGTCCTCTGCGTAGAAATTGTCCGGGTTCATCGCCAGTGCTTTGCGGTAATGGACCAAAGACCTTTCCGTATCCCCCAGCGCCAGGTAGGCCTCTCCCGCACTATCGTAAGTATTGGCCGATTCAGGGAACTCATCAATCAGCAAGTTGAAAATGGCCAGGGCGTCTTTCGTCTGGTTGTTCCAGAGTAAACCATAACCGTACATCGTCAGCTCATCTTCATTCCAAAAAGTATAAGCCTCCGGTTGCTCTTTTTTTAGTCGTCGGTAAAGCTCAATTTGTCGCTCAATGGAAAGGTGGTCATTAGCTTTGAGCACCTCAACGATAGACTTGGTTTCGGGCAGCTTTATCTGCTCTTCCGCGGTTCCGGTACCTGGCTGGGCACAACCGTAGGAACATACAAACAGTAGAACTGACAAATAGGTAATAGCACTTTGTTTCATGGCAGTGATTTGGACCGGTAAATGTAGATTACCAGACCTCTCGGACACGTAAACAAATGTAAAGGATGGTAAATATTTACTTCTCCTGCCCCCCTTACCGATCAGTACTTCAATTTAGTTTGTTGCTTGCTGCCCCGTTGCACTGATTAGTGAAATAGCTGAATCAGGGAACGGCGGGAGATAGATCTACTTCCCCTCCGGGATCAGCCGGATACGCCAACGGCTAAAAGAATTACTTACCGCAGTTGGCCTGTGGTCACTTCGTGGCTTCCAACACTGTCATGCACAGCTTTTCGAATGCTGGCTTAGGCACTCCCTTTTCCGTAAAAAGAAAGCGGGACAAATTGGTATGGCCGCCCGGTCGGTCCTGAATACCCCAGGTATTGTAGGTTACCACGCCGCCCTTCCGCTTTTCGAGTAAGACGGCGAGTACGTTTGCAAAATTTTCGGCTTGTTCGGCCTGGGTGGCAGCGTTGACTTCCCCTCTTATCTTGTAATCGATTTCGGTAACGTGAAAATCAAGCTCATGAGCGTGAGCCCAGTCAATGAGCTCCCGCAGCTGGTCTAATTTCTCCGGATCGGAACCGACGTTTCGCCGGGCATCGAGGTGCGCCTGCCACCCCAGACCGTCTACCCGCAGTCCTCTGGCCCGCAGGTACAGAATCGTGGCCTTTACCCGGTCCCACATTTTCGTTTCCATACCACCGTGCTGGTTGTACACCAGGCTGATATCCGGGGCGTACTCATTGGCAATCTCGAATGCCCGGCTGATGTACAACGGGGTTTTATTCGGATCGGTATCGGACCCGATAATCGTCCACGGGTTCTCCCACTTGTCCGTTCCGGGCTTAGGGCTGAACCATTTTCCCGCAGGAGTTACCGTTTCGTTGACAACGTCCATCCATTTCACCACTGCTTTACCGTTGAAGCGCTGGCACTGGCGGGTCAGGAATGCGTCCATCACTTCGGAGAGTTCTTCACCGGTCCGGTTATCTTCCTTAACCCACTTTGACGCCTGGGGGCTGATGGGCCCGTGGAGGCGAACGGCCAGGCCATTTCGTTCCGCCATGGCAATTACTGCATCAATGCCCTCCCAATTCCAGACGCCCGGACGGGGGTTAACCTGCGCCTGTTTTCCGGCGTTTTCCGCAACGGTATAATTGAAGTTCCTGGTCAGAATATCCTGGGCCGGCGTCCCTAACTGGGATTTAGCAATAGTAGCCCCGAGGAAAAACGGTGGCGTAAAATTTTTCACCAGGTAGTCCCGTAATCCCGCTGCCGTCTCATCCGTTTCGGCCAGTGGGCCGGAGGCCCGCCCCGTCTGATACGTCACCCGGGCAATTGCCTGAGCAGCTAAGAATTCGTCTAACTGCGCCTGGAGCGTAGCGGCCATCTCCGTCTGAAGCCCGACGACGTTAGCTGTTTCCAGGGGATCATTAGCATAATCGTACAGTTCCTTGAACACGATTTCTCCCTCCTCCGGTGCTCCCCGAAGTCCTTTGTACCAGGCTACGTAGCGGTAGCGCTCATTCCGCAGCGCATACCCCATAATGTTGGCCCGGGGGTACTGGCTAACGGCAAAATCCTTGACCTTGCTGCTCTGTCCCATCACCAATGGCAGCAGACTTTTCCCCTGCAGGTAAGCCGGGACGGGACGGGCGGCCAGTTCACAAATGGTTGGGAATACATCCACAAACTCCACGGGGGAGCCGTTGAGTAGTCCGGGCGTACCGCCCGGAGCCGCAACGATCAGGGGGGAGCGGGTCGCTTGCTCAAAGTTGGAGTGTTTATTCCACAGGCCATGGTCCCCAAGGTGCCAGCCATGATCGCCCCACAGTACAATGGCCGTATTTTCGGTCAGGCCACTAGCGTCAAGGGCATCGAGTAACTTACCGATCTGTGCGTCAATGTAGGATACACAGGCATAATACCCATGGATAAGTTCTCGCTGTTTGGCCTCCGGCAGGGGGGACCGTACGTCAAAATCCGGAGGAATGTCCGAATAAGCTTTTAACTCTCCGGAAGTGTGATAGGGTAATTTATTCGTGGCGGCGGCTTTCTGTTGCCAGGGCGCCAGGGGTACCTCGTTGCGCTGGTAAAGGTCCCAGTACCGCTGGGGGGCGACGAAGGGTAGGTGTGGCTTTTTGTACCCTACGCACAGTAAGAACGGTTCCGCAGACACACTCAGCTCCTTTATCCGCTCCACTGCATCCTGCGTCATCGCCCCATCATGATACCCCTCATCAGTCACTGCGGCAGCTTCAGTGGCAGGATAGTGACGGTCCCGCTGGTACTTGTACATCCGGTTTACCGGAACGCCCTTTTCCTTGGCCTCCGCAATGATGCCGGCAAAAACAGCCTTATTTTCCGGAGCCTGGAAGGCCCCGATGGCCGGTTCCCCCATCTGTGCATCATTGCCTTTC
>JAUIIF010000546.1 GCA_030431945.1 Bacteroidia bacterium
CCTCACCCACGCAAACTTCAACGCCCGTCGTCAGGCCATTGACCTCAAAGTCACTCGTCGGCTTTTCCAGAACGGTGTAAGTAAAGGTTTCCTGTTCCATACACATGCCCTCGACGAAATCAACGGTCAGAAGATGAACGCCGACGCCGGCGGTATCGGCATCGAAAAAGTAGTCAGGCCCGACCTGGATCACCCCCGGCCCGCTGAAGGTAAGGGTGCCCATGCCGTTGTCTCCCGTCACCGTTGCCGTGAGCAGGGTACGGGGGTCTGCTTCCTGGTCACAGATGTCCAGGTCCGCCGGCCGCTCCAGGACGAGGGCCGGGCAGGGCACCGTGGTACAGCTGGTGGAGCCGGGCGTCATGATCGGGCAGGGCGTATTCCCCATCGGCAGTACTTCAATCGTGACGGTTTCGCTGATGGCCAGTCCGCCGACAAAGAGCGTCGTAGAATCCTGAAAGAAGGTAGTGCCGCCATTGACGACCACGGCGAAACTGTCCACCCCGGGCTGAGCGTCCCAGGTAAAGGTCACGCTTTCCATCAGGACGGTATCACAGGTCACCACCGGGATGAGGAATGGCTCAACAACATCAATACTATCGGTATAGATCTCGCTGCTACAGCCCCGGTTGCTCGTCACTTGCAGCGATACATAGTACCGGCCGGGAGCCGACCAGCTGAAATTACGCCTGCCTGCATCCGTTCCCGGGGTTACGTTGGCGCCGGTAGCCGTCCATTGATACGTGAAACCGGCTTGTGCTGCACCTGCGACCGCGCCCAAAATTTCGGTATCCGTACAAATAGGACCGTCGGGCAGGTTAAATACTGCGGAAGGCTGCGGATTGATCCGGACCTGGAAAACATCGAAGAAATCACAGCCCTCATCCAATAAGGCCCGGACGGAGAAAGTTCCTGCCCCCAGGGAATCGGGGTTGATGACCCCGTTGAAAGGGGTGCCATCCAGGGTCCAGCTCAGGATACCCGAGCCGTCACTATTGACGGCAGTAATGCTCAGGGGGATGCGCTGATCCAGGTCGTCACAAAAGGGTCCGACCGGATCGATGCTGATGGTTATGTCCGGACAAGACTCCGCCACACAGGTATGCTCCAGGGAAGTTACGTCCGGGCAACCGGCGACTACGGAAGTGACGGAAATGGTGACGACATCGTCAACGTTGAGGTTCGTGACGGTTACGGAGTTTCCGTTGCGGGTTACCACGCCGCCCGGAGGAATGCTTATTTCATTTACCACGTAGCTGTCCGCACCGGTATCGTTCCAGGAGAAGGTGACAAAATCCAGCCCGACGGCTCCACAGACGATTTCCGGAGCGGGCAACGGCTCATTGAGGGTGACTTGAGCGCGGAAGGTATCGACACAGCTGGGGTCGAAGCTGTTTTCGGTGGTGAGCATCACGTTATGTGTCCCGAAAGAATCAATGGCTATTTCCCATACGCCCGGGCTACCGGGGGTCACCGTACCCACAAGCGGGTCTTCCAGGGTGAGCACATAGCTATCGTTTGCGGTAGCTGCGGTCGTTAACGTAGCGGTATAGCTACCGGTAAAACCACAGACATCGGTGGTGCTCAGGGTGAAGTCTGCGGGTGGTGCCTGGGTGACGCGAACCTGAATGGTCGTGTCGGAGGGGCAGCGCCCGCCGATGCCTTCATAATGAATGTCGATGGTATGTAATTCGGTATTGGTGCCTGCCGGCGGATTGGGCAGGGAGATGGTAGTGATGCTGTCGGCGTCGGCGGGTGCATCGACCAGGCCCAGCGTAGCGCTGTTGAAGGTAAAGGAACCTGCTTCTCCGGCAAAAACCTCCAGATCAAAACTGTTGGTGCCACCACCGATGCATACCGGGCTTGAGAAATTAGTCGTAAAGCCGGGGGTGGAGGTGAGCGGCGTGCTGCACCTTCTGGACCGTGCGACACCTTCACAGCTCATGGTGATATCACCGGCAAAGGGTACGACGCGGAATTCCACCTCGTCTCCGCCATTCAGGCCGGTAAACAGGTAGCTGTTATCCAGGTAGTTGTCATCGATCAACATTTCCGGCCCGCCGTTGATCCTTGCGTAGATGGCAAAAAAATCGGCGACGCCCCGTGTCCAGTTGAACTCCAGTTCACTGACACAGATCGGGTTACAGGTCAGGAGCGGCTGCCCGGGAGGGGTATTCAGAATGACCTCGGCGAAAAAGGAAAATTCTTCACAGCCGTTGGCATCCCGGACGGTGACGTAAATGTCCGTCATGCTGTTGGTGTAGGGCGGGGCGACGGTGTACGTCTGCGTGGTCACCGTTTCATCGGGGCCCCAGAGGAAAGTGTAGGGAGGCTGGCCGCCGGAGGGCGTGGCGGTGATCGTTACGGCATCTCCGAAACATATGTTGGACTCCAGGGGGTCAATCGTGACGGCCGGCAAGTCATTTACGGTATAAGTATGGACAAACTCCCTGGTACAGGGAATGGCCGGATTGGTGTTATCGGTGATGATCAGGGTAACTGATTGAGTTCCTACGGCAAAGGCTTCAAAGGTATACGTGTTGCTCGTTTCTGAGCCGAAATCCCAGTCCAGTTCGTATTCCGGCGGGAAGCTGCCGCCGCCCGGCGGCTGGGCCACGAAGGTAATTTCCTGAAACAGGCAAACGGACGTATCAACGGGCGTGATAATGGCCTGGATTTCGGGGCTTACCTGCAGGTTAACGACGAAGGACGTATCACAGCCGTCACCATAGTTAACGTTAATGGAATAGGTGCCCGCATCGGCCGTCGTTACGGCGGCCACGGAGTAGCTGTTGGTATTACTGACCGGGGTACCGTTACGCGTCCAGACGATGGAATTGACGGTGGCATTAGTCACCGTGATGCTCATATCAAGTGGTTCGCCGTGGCAGAGGTACGTATTATCGTCGGGGCCGAGGTAGTCGAGTACGGGAATGGTCAGGTCCGCAGATACCTCCAGGTCTTTAGGTGCGCAGCCGGGCTTACTCAGGGAGAAGGTGTAGCTGCCTTCGGGGAGGGCAATATCAAAAGTAGTACCAACGACCATCCCGGTGTTGTTATCAACCCAGACGGGGTTGACGCCGGCCGTTCTGGGGCCGCCCTGCAATTGGAAAAGGTCGCCGGGACAAGGCTGGTTCAGGATCGCGAATTCCGGGTCCGGAATTTCGGGGAAACAGATCAGCGGGTCATTACTACAGGGAGATTCACAGAATCCACCTACGCCACCGCTGTAACCACCGGACACCCCATCCGCCAGTACCTGCACCTCCAGAGAGTAGGCGTCTGCTGCCGGGACACCTGCGGGGTCAACGGCCTCCAGCGTCCAGCAAAAAACCAGGCCACAGTTGCCGGCACCATCACCGTAGTTGTTACCGGGGTCTCCGTCAAGCACGCCGGGGTCGCCACAAGAATCGTTCGTTCCCTCCGAACTGTCGAAAGCATATCCGTTAAAGAAGGTCGTTGCGGTGGAACAGTTGGTCCGACAGCGCGACCAGGTAGGGTACCAGGCCCAGTTACCGGCGGGCCGGCAAGGGCTTGGGGGCGTCCCGGAGGGGGCGAGGGTACTAAAGTCAAAGCCAGGACCGGCAGAGGC
>JAUIIF010000547.1 GCA_030431945.1 Bacteroidia bacterium
TGAACCGCGCTGAGGGAGGTCGAGAAATGGGTTGGTACCAGAAGATTAGCCGGTAAAAGAGACGCCTATGCCCTTGCTTGGGCGAGCTCCTCCCTTACTTAACCAATCATTCACACCTTACCCGTTGCCCGCCCCGGCTGTAGTTGCGAACTTGCCCTTATGCCCCGTCCTTTATTTTTTGTCACCCTAAGCTTGCTCCTGGTTGTCCTGTACCTGCTGCCCGCCTGCAGCCCGGATGTATACCCCGGGCAGTACGAACTTGCCCTGACGGATAGTATCCGCAGTACCACCGTTAACCGGGGGCTCGTATACTGGGTAATCGAAGACGAGGCTGCCTGGCGTAAAACCCTGGAACGGGCCGATAGTGTCATTAGGGAGGGCGACCGGATGACCGTGGTAGTCGACAATTACCGGCACGTCCTCAGCAAGTCGGCGGAAGGATGGCGGAGCAGTTTCCCGATCAATGGCTGGGAGCGCCGGTTCGACACCCTGGCTAATGAAGTAAACGTCATTCGCCTGCTGAACAACCAACGGGTAGCCGCCCAAATCAGGGCTGCTGACGTCGTGCTGGACGGCGACTCGATCCGCATCGCCATCATTCACATTACCGGCCCCGCTTTTTCCTGGCAGACCTTCGCCCTCAACGAACCCGACTACCTGATGCTGACAACTTACGGCAATGAAGTTGTTCCCATCGCTATGGACCAGGACAACATCGGCCCCATCAGCCGGCAAACAATTTTCCGGGTGGGCCGGCGGGAGTACGTGCTGCGGGAAGTAACCGCTGATTACGGGAAGATCGTGATCGAAAGAACGGAAACGCGTGGTTTACCGCTGACGGCCGAACTGGATGTCTATTACAAGCAAGTTGCCGTACAAGCACTTAACGGTACCCCGGCCCTGATCAAACGGACGCCCGGCCGCGAGCTGGCGCTCTATTTCTGGGGGCTGGGGCCAACGGGTGGCCAGGACGTGATCAAGCTCGACAGTCTTTACCGGGCCCTCCCTCCGCAGGAGCAGGCGGGCATGGAAATCGTCCTGATCAACAGTCTTAATTCGCCCGCAGCCATCCAGGCGTTTCTCACGGAAAACGACATCGGATTCGCCGCTTACAAAACAACGGCCAAGACCTGTTTACGGCTCAATTGCCACCCTTACGTTCCGTACTACGTAGGCGTAAACCACCGGGGGCGGATCGAAACCTACTACGGCTGGCCAGGCGGGTTACAAGAAAAATTAGCGTCTTTTTCTCCTGCGGAGGAGGCGGCGCGGACGCGGGTGCAGGGCAAGAAGTGATGCGCCAGGGCCCTCTTCGGCACACTGCTGGACAAGTGCGAGCGCTCGTCGGCCGAAGCGGACGCGTAGCGGCCTGATGCCGTTCCGGGCTGCTTCGCAGTCGTCCGCCGTAGGCTGTTCAGTTTGTTATTCATTTATCAGAGCTTCCTTTATTCTTTTACGGTTTTGCCTGACTTCATCGTCCAAGATGTCGCGTAGTTTTTGATCAGCTTGTCGGTTAGTTTGCTTTTCTAGGGAAAGTCGCAAACGTGCTTCGTCAATGTGGGTTTGGCCGTACTCATACAGGCTCATAAAGCGCAGGTCAAGTCTCTTTTCCGTACGTGATTTAAAGACACCAAACATGGATTCCACGACGTCACTACTGCATAGCACTGAATACGATGGATTTTGGGCCAATGAAGTGTCTTTGAGCTCAACGATCATACGAGAGAAGTAGCGATCGTAGCGCCGCTCTAGCTCCCTTGAACCCAGTTGAGCCTTGATGATCATACGGCGACATGCCATGATGGTGCAACGGTTCAACCCTTGACATTTGAGCACCTTGAGTAGGTGATAACCTAACTCGGTGAGGCTCACCAGTTCTTCGATGATGGGCCGATGATCTTCCAGCCAGCGGGTGGCCTTGTAAAAAGGACGCAATACTTCGCTCACCTTATCCACGGGCCAGTTTAGCAGTCGCTCCGCCCAGCGTGCTATCTGCCCTACGTTCATGAAACGAGAATGATGGCCGAGACGAGGCGGAAGTATACAAGCGTTATCATTCATGTTGTTACGGCGTTTGAAGTCAACGACATCGTCCATAAATGACTGATAGGCAGAATTTTCGGCATACTGCTTTTTGAGCTCCTTAGCAAAGAAATGGTGGCAGTCCGCTATTCGTGGAAGCCCCACCTGTTTGATTCCACCAATCAGTTCATAACCACCATCACTAACCACGTAAACCACTTTCATTTTAGGGTGATTGGCCATGCTCTGAAGTAAGTGCTCGGCCACATCGGCAGTTTTAAACGTTGGCCGTAAAGACAAACCGACCACACGGATGTCGGACATGCGAATGCTGCGCTGGAACGTCCAATCATCGAGGCGCACGGCCACGACGAGTAGCAGCCGGCGCTTACCTACCATCATGCTCAGATCAGTAATCAGGGCATAATTACCTTCCTTGACCGTCTGTGAAGTCTCCAAATTATTCAGACCAAACTTGACCTTCCAACTGCGCAGGGAAGTGTAGGCGGCTAGTTTCCCAAAGCCAGGAAGGTACTCCTTAAGCAGGCCTAAAACCTCAATGGTAGTGCGTAGACTAACTCCCTTAGAGTAGATAGCTAGGGCCAAGCCGATGTAGGCCAACGAGAAAGTATGGTGTTTTGCACGCGGGCCAGCTAGTACCCCCTGGCAACAAGCAGAAGAAGATTGTGGAGAATAAAGAGAGCGCTGTTGTACTTTTGGCGTGGTAGAAAGTTTCGGCATGATGGCGTTTGTTGTGATTCTCCATCATAGTCGGAACTTTCTCCTTTATAACAAACTGAACAGCCTACGGCGGACGAGCGGTGCCTTACGAGACCGTCAAAAAATTAGATTACAGTGTACTAGAGCCGGCGCTGGGGTAAGAGCGCTACCCGTTGCAGGGCAAGAATACTGAGGGCATCCCTGATGCGGCCATCCAGGGTCATCGCAATGGCCTCCCGCAGCGGCAGCCTCCGGATGGCCAGTTCTTCGGTTTCCTCCGGTGCCGCTTCCTGCTGGGTCAGGCCTTCGGCCAGGTAAGCCACGCCGTATTCATCCGTCACGGAATTACTAAGGTGAAATTCCAGCAGCTCGGTCCATTTTTGCGCAACCAGGCCTGTTTCTTCCTTCAGCTCCCGCTTGGCGGTTGCCAGCGGATCAGTTCCGACCGGGCAGCCGCCCTCCGGAATCTCCCATTCGTAGGATCCCAGCGCGTACCGGTACTGACCGACCAGCCAGGTAAACCCCTCTTCATCAACGGGGACAATCCCGATGGCGTGGTTCTTGAATTTCACCAAGCCGTAAATACCGGGGTTTCCGGCAGGATTGAGTACGTCATGGTGCTCTACCCTGATCCAGGGGTTTTCGTAGGGAACAGTAATTGAATTGGTTTTCCAGGGAGAAGTCATGATAAGTAAGTTATTATACCTAAGCCGAAGTGCTTTAGCTACGCTGCTCCTGCGGGATAAACATCAATTAGCACGTAGCTAGCGTGGTTGCTGAGGAGGCAAAAAACGTAGGCGAAGCCTTAGCTTCGACGAGGCTTTTTAACGAAATCAGC
>JAUIIF010000548.1 GCA_030431945.1 Bacteroidia bacterium
ACTGCCAAGCGTCCTTATCGCTACGCCGCCGGCACTCGACTGCAGCAGGGAACAGGTAACGCTGACGAGCACTGGCTCCAGCAGCGGCCCGGCGTTCACCTACCGCTGGCAAACCGATGATGGTCAGCTCATCAGCCCGGTCACCGCAACGACGGTCGGAGTCAACCAGCCCGGCACCTATCAACTCCTGATTGAGCACACCGGCACCGGCTGCCAGGACTCGGCGGTGATGGTCGTCCGGCAGGATACGCTCTCCCCCACCGCCATCATTGCCGCCCCCCAGGTGCTCACCTGCCGCACCCCTAGCCAGGAGCTGGACGGAAGTGCCTCCAGCAGTGGCGGCCCCTACCTTTACCAATGGTCTTCCGACGACGGTAACCTGAGCGGGGCCACGGACCAGCCTACCGTACTGGTCGACGAAGCAGGACGGTACATACTCACTGTGCGCAATACGGATAACGCTTGTACGAGCAGCACCCAGGTGACCGTTATGACCAACGAAGTATCGCCCCCAGTAGCAGCCGGACCGGATCAGGAGCTTACCTGCATTGACACCCTGGCTATGCTGGGCGCGGACGCAGGTGCCATGCCGGGTTTTGACTACGCCTGGAGCAGCCTGGCCGGCGGGTCGCCAATGGCGACCAACCAGGCCTTCACCACCACCCGGCAGGCGGGGGTGTACGAGTTACTCGTCACCAACCAGACGACCGGCTGTACCGCGCGCGACACCGTGGTCGTCACCGCCAATCAGGTTGCTCCGGACGCACAAGTGCCCGACGTTCGCCCCCTCAACTGCGCGGTTACGCTCAGGACCCTGACGGCGGCGGCGGCGCCGCCCGGGCGTACGTACCTCGCGGCGTGGGGTACGACAAACGGTAATATTGTCGGTGCGAACCAGGGGCCCTCCATTCAGGTTGACCGGGGAGGCAACTACCAGCTCCGGCTCGTCGACCCGGCCAATGGGTGTATGGACAGCTTGGAGGTCGTTGTCTTTCAGGACACCATCGCGCCCAATGCCAACATCGGGGTGGCCCCCACGCTTACCTGCCGGAACATGTCAGTAGACCTCGATGGTCGCTTTTCCTCCTCCGGAGCGGAGTTCCGCTACCAGTGGTCAACTGCTGACGGCAACATCCTCAGTGGTGCCAACGGCGTTTCACCGCGGGTGGATGCTGCCGGTACTTATACCCTGACCGTCCTCAATACGGCTAACAATTGTTCCAATACGGCCAGTGTCCGGGTAGACCAGTTTGCCGCCCCGCCGGTACTTACCGCCGCCCCTCCGGCAGAACTGACGTGCTTGCTGACCAGCGTCCAGTTGCAGGCCCGGCGCACCGGGCCCGGCGAAAGCTTCTCCGTCAACTGGACCACAAATGACGGCAACATCGTTAGCGGGTCCAGCTCATTGGCCCCCACCGTAGACCAGCCGGGTACCTACTTCCTGACCGTAATTAATCGGGAAACAGACTGCCGGGCCATCCTGCCCGTAGAAGTTACCGAAGACGTACGGGTGCCGGTCGTTTCCCTGGGTGAAGATTTTGACCTGGGCTGTGAGGACATCCCCGTCTACTTAGGAGCAACGGCTTCCGGCCCCGGGCCCTTTGAGTACGCCTGGAGTACGGCCAATGGCCAACTGATCGCTGCTGAACTGACCGCCCGTCCTCTGATCCAGGGCCCGGGGACCTACGTCGTCACCGTCACCAGCAAAGCCAATGGTTGTACGGCTACGGCCGATATCCGGACGACCCAGTCTTTATTACTAGGGTTCACCCTGACGCAAAGCGACCCTACCTGCCGGACCCCGCTGGGCCGGGTGGAAGTAAGTGAAGTAAACGGCGGAACCCCACCCTTCCTGTACAACCTCGGCAATGGCAGCTTCATGGCTTCCACCGTCAGGGACAGCCTTGCCCCTGGCCGCTACCCGATCACCGTGCAGGATGCCAACGGTTGTGAGGTAGCGAGAGAAGTAACCGTAGCCGAGGTTCCGGTACTGGACTTATTCGTAAGTCCGCGCGGGGTGATCTCCCTCGGGGACAGCTACTTCATCAATACCCGCACAAACTTCGCGGATTCCAGCCTGACGCAGATTTCCTGGACCCCCGTCGTTAACCTGGACTGCCCGGACTGCCTGCGCCCCACCGCCAGCCCGACGGAATCCACCGTCTACACCATCACGGTCGAAAGCTCGGACGGGTGTCGGGCTCAGGACAGCGTGCAACTCATCGTGGACATCCTCCGGCCAGTATATTTCCCCACGGCCTTCTCCCCCAACGGGGATGGGGTCAACGATGCGTTTCTTCCGTTCGGCAACGCAGACCAGATTGTCCGGGTGGTAGACTTCCAGATTTTTGACCGCTGGGGGGAGGCCGTTTTCACCAATTCCGATTTCGAGCCCAACCAGCCCGCCCAGGGCTGGGATGGCCGGCTGAAGGGCCGGCCGCTGAATCCCGCCGTCTTCGTGTATACCGCCACCGTGGAATTCGTGGATGGCAAAGTGGAAACTTTCAAAGGCGACGTCACGCTGCTGCGCTGATTTTGCAACAATTACTTCAGTACTTCCCACAGGTCTTCCCACCCCTTGCGATTACGGACTACTACTTCGAGGTATTCCCGCCAGACGGGTTCGTCCTGCCCCCGATCTTTGATAATGGCCCCGGTGAGGCTGGCAGCCAGGTGCTCGGGTGCCAGTCCGTCACTCCCCCCGAAGTGGTGACTGAGTGCCCGGGACTGATTCACCACGGAAATGGCTTCGGCGGTGGACAGCGTCGAGCTGGGTGATTTTACCTGGGTTCGTCCGTCTTCGGTACGCCCGTTGCGGAGTTCGCGGAAGATGGTTACGAGGCGGGTAATTTCTGCCGCGACGTCTTTTTTTACTGGTGGCAACTCCATACCGGCCGCCGCAGCGGAGCTGCGGTCGGTGACGATCCGGACCTCCTCTTCCAGCGTAGCCGGCAGTGGCAGCACCACGGTATTGAAGCGCCGGCGAAGCGCGCTGGAGAGTTCGTTCACGCCCTTATCCCGGTCGTTGGCCGTAGCGATAATGTTGAACCCGCGAACGGCCTGTACCTCCTTATTCAGTTCGGGGATCGGCAAAATTTTCTCGGAGAGGATGGTGATCAGCGCATCCTGAACGTCGGACGGAATCCGGGTCAGCTCTTCGAGGCGGACGAGCTTACCGGCCTGCATGCCGGTCATTACGGGGCTGGGGACCATGGCGGCTTCGCTGGGCCCTTCGGCCAGCAGGCGGGCGTAGTTCCAACCGTAGCGCAGGGCGTCTTCGCTCATTCCGGCGGTGCCCTGTACCAGGAGCTTGGAGTCGCCACTGATGGCAGCGGCCAGGTGTTCACTCACCCAGGTTTTGGCCGTTCCGGGTACGCCGACGAGCAGCAGGGCGCGGTCAGTAACCAGGCTGGCCACGGCCACTTCGATTAACCGGCGGTCACCGAAGTATTTCGGGGTGATCTCCGTGCCGTCGGCGAGGGTTTCCCCGAGCAGGTAGTCCACCACGGCGCGGGGGCTCAGGTTCCAGCCGGTGGGCCTGATGCCGGTATCGTGTTCGGCCAGAGCCTTGAGTTCTTCG
>JAUIIF010000549.1 GCA_030431945.1 Bacteroidia bacterium
TGCAGTACGGACCGGACGAATGACATCCTCCGGGACTGGCACTTAAAGGATGCGCGTTTTCGCCCAACGTTTTTCACCTCCCGGCAGGGCAAACCCGGTATTATCAACCAACTGGCAGTTGTTGCCGGCCAGGCACCGGCAACCGGCAGCGTATTCATTATTACGGACGCCTCAGTACTGCTGCTACCGGATACGGTAACGGAGCTGGTTCGTCCGCTGGCGCAAGACCCCAGCGTGGGGGTGGTAGACGCTACCATGATTCAGGTCGGTGGTCAGGCTGCCGGCATCGGGGCTGCCGAATCGCGCTACATTCACCGGGAAGTCAGGGTAAAACGCGCCGAAAGCCGGCGCTGGGGAGCTATGATCGGTCCTTTCGGTGGCTGTTGGGCCATCCGGGCGGCAGCTTACACGCCGGTTCCGGAAAATTTCCTGGTCGACGACTTTTTCCTCTGCATGGCTGCTTACGAAAAAGGCTATCTGGGGCTGAGCAGTGACCGGGCGGTCGTCCGGGAGGCGGTAGGGCAGCACTTACGCGATGAGTTCCGCCGCAAAGTCAGAATCAGCAGTGGAAACTGGCAAAACCTGGTGCGTTTCCGCCGGCTCTGGTGGCCTCCGGCTAAAAGTCCGTTGGCTTTTGCTTTTTTCAGCCATAAGGTCTTACGCTGGTGGACTCCCTTCTTTTTACTGATTGGGGGCAGTTGTGTGCTGGGCTTGCTCCTAACTTTGGGCAACCATTGGGCCACAATACCGTTTGCTTTATTGCTAATAATCCCCGGAGTCCTGGTACTGACCGACCTGGCCCTGGCCGCTCTTGGGGTTCACTGTTCCCCTTTACGGGCCCTGCGTTATTTTTTAGCAATGAACCTGGCCCTACTGGTCGGTTTTTATTTCTACCTAACCGGAATTCAATCCAATGTCTGGCAACCATCTAAACGTCACTGATCCCACCACCACCGATCAACGTCAACAACTTAATACTATTGAAGAAGCCGTCGCCGATATCCGCGCGGGCAAAGTGGTTATTGTGGTTGATGATGAGGACCGGGAAAACGAAGGCGACTTCGTAGCCGCCGCCGAACGGGTAACTCCGGAAATGATCAATTTTATGGCGACCTACGGTCGCGGCCTGATTTGCACCCCGATCGAGGAGGAAATTGCCGACCGGCTCGGACTCACGAAAATGGTGGAGACGAATACGGATATTCACGAAACGGCATTTTCCGTTTCGATTGACCTGATTGGCCACGGCTGTACGACGGGCATCTCCGCCTACGACCGGGCCACGTGCATCCGGCGCATGACGGAGCACAGCGCCAAGCCCTCTAATTTCACGCGCCCCGGCCACGTTTTCCCTCTCCGTTCAGTAAAGGGAGGGGTACTACGCCGTACGGGCCACACCGAAGCGGCCGTTGACCTGGCCCGGATGGCCAACCTCTTCCCCGCCGGGGTAATTGTGGAAATCCTTAAGCCTGACGGCGAGATGGCCCGCCTGCCCTATCTGCTGGAACTGGCCAAGGAACACGATCTGAAAATCATTTCCATTGAAGACCTCGTCGCGTACCGCTTACAGACGGAGCGGCTCGTGGAATGTGAATTCAGCATGGACCTCGAAACCCGCTACGGGCCCTTCAAACTGTACGCCTACCGGCAAACCACCAACAACGATGTTCACCTTGCGTTGACCCACGGCGAATGGTTGCAGGACGAACCCGTCCTCACCCGCGTACACAGCAGCACGAGTAGCCGGGACTTGCTCCACAGCCTGCTTTCCGGGTACAGCACGGGCCTGAACGGCCCGCTGGAGAAAATTGCGGAATCCGGAAAAGGCGTGCTCCTGTTCATGCGTCCGCACCAGGACGGCAGTGAAGTCATTGCCGGTCTCCGCCTGCTGAAATCCCGGATGCAGGACGGGCAGGGCCCCCGCATCAGTCAGCCAGCCAGTATGGACCAGCGGGACTTTGGCATCGGCGCGCAGATTCTGCGCGACCTGAAAGTTTCCAAGCTCCGCATCCTCAGCAACAGCCCGAAAAACCGGATTGGCCTGGAAGGCTACGGGCTGGAGGTGGTGGAGTTTGTGGGGATGTGATGATATTCTGACCTGAACAACCTCACCTACCAACCACCCGGCAGCTTCAACCCTCCTTTTTTACCGAACTCGATTTTGTGAATACGCCGGGTCGCTTCGTCCTGGGTGTCGGCCAGGGGGCGGGCGCGGAAGGTGCGGGTCTCTCCGGTCAGCTGGTCGATGAGGGCCAGGGTATCCCCTTCCAGGAGATCGATGGTGTAGTCCAGGTAAAAATCCTGGCCACGGCGGTAACGACGGTGGACCAGCTGGTCGCCCATAAAGAAGTCTACCGCCAGGGTGAGGGTTACCTGGGCACTGTCCAGTTCATAGCGTCCGAGCAAACGACGGGCCGGGCGGTTAAACTGCTCGCCGGCATCCTCCGCAAAGGTTCCGTAGGGGTTGAACTGCAGGATGTACCCTTCCCGATCACCGGTGCTGGTTTCTTCCCAGAGCACGGCCGACAGTAAGGAATCCGTCTGGGCCATTAAGAAGAAGGGCATCAGCCAAAAAAGGAGTAAGTAGACGTGGCGCATGATGGCTCAGGTAGTTGATTACTACCTTAAGACGGGTAATTGGAGCGAAAGGGCATTATAACGGGAGGATTAAGCTGATTTTAACACTTTGCCCCCCTCAGCAACTTACGGTAGAATCGCCTTGCTACGGCTGTTTTGTTCCTTGCCCTGCACCTGCGACCGCGCCCGAGAAAGGCTGGTTGTAAAGTGCCAGATCATCAGGATCATAAAAAAAGCGTACTAGGAATCTTACTATTCCTAGTACGCCAAACAACTTTTTATACAGCTTAATAAGGTGTTCCCAAGGTTAGAGGAACTAATGAAATGAGAGACGATGTGTTTACAAATCAACACAATTGAACAAAACAAATATAGAAGCCACTACGCGTATAACTAAACGCAATTTGTCCTACCTGAGACTTAGCAGCCGCCCCTACCCCTCCTGTTTCGGTCTGCCGAACGTGGTATTTAGAAAGACGGCGAAATCTGCCATGGAGGACAGGGTACTGGCCGGAAAACAGATTTTCACGGCTCCCAGCACTCTGGTATTGGCCCGATTGAGGGCTTGTTGATTCAGCATCAGCTTGGCCAGCACTTCCTGGCCAGGAGGTGGTAACCACTTCCCGTCGATCATTTTACAGGCTTCCCGATAGGCCAGCAAATTACGATAGCCGGCTGCGGTAAGCAGCGTTTTCAGTGTTTTGTTCATGGCTATCCCCCCAGCCACCAACATTTTCTTACTGCAGCGTACTTCGGTGCCGTCATGGATCATTATGGTCGCCTGCGAGGGGACTAAATTATGAAACGGGCAAAGTCGGTAGAACTCGGAAAAGACATGAACAGGCTTACCGTGGGCATCGAAGCTTACCGGAAAGGTTCTTTGTTTGTACCACGAATAAGAACCGTCACGTTGCCGGAGCGGGACACTGTTACTGTAATTATACTGACCAACCACCCCGCTTTTTTTTAAACTGGCGAAGCACCTGAATGCTTCGGAGA
>JAUIIF010000014.1 GCA_030431945.1 Bacteroidia bacterium
AGGGCACCTACGAACTGACATTGAATGTTCAATAACTTTTCTTTTGATTGGTTACATCGATTCGCGCCAACAAAGACCGATAATAAGGGGCGGTACGACGGCGCCATGTTGAACTCAGCCGCTACGCACCAAACTACACCTCCCGCAAAACGCCCTTCCTATCCGGTTTTGCTGGGTTGGGAGGATTTTTACGTGGCCTGACGAGCAGTTTACGCAAATTTACCAACGTGCTTACCACTCCCCCCCACAAAAGCGCAGCACACCGCCCCCCCTTACTTCACCCGCTTTCCGTGTTTCATCACCAGGTCCACGTCACTCAGGAGGGCGATGTGCCGCAGTACATCGCCCTTTACGGCGATGATGTCGGCGAATTTCCCTACGGATACGGTTCCGTAGTCCTGATCAACCCCCATCATTTTGGCCGGCCAGTAGGTGGCGGCTTTGATGGTGTACATGCTGGGGATGTCGAATTCGTTCGTCCAGACGTCCAGCTCATTCCAGGTGCTCTGGCAGTGAAATTTCATGGGAATCCCGGAATCCGTACCGACCATGAGCACCACCCCGGCGTCCATGAGCTGTTTTACCTTACGTTCCAGGGTAGGACGGCGGATGGGGGTGAGTTGAAAATACGGCAGTTGGCCCGGCCGGTGGATACTGGCCCGGATGTCTTCGATGATCTCCGGCGTCAGGCCTTCGTGCCAGCAATCGTTGTCGAGGGCTTCGGGGTTGTCCCGGGTGTACTCATAGTTGTAGAGCCCTTCTACGGTGGGGGTCCAGAACAGGGGGCCCAGGTTCATCTGGGCGGTTCGTTCCCGGATCATTTCCAGCACGTCTTCCGGGTAGCCCGGGGCGGAGCTCAGCCCCGTGTGCTCGAAGCAGTCCACCCCGGCCTCAAGGCCCCGGCGAATTTCCTCCGGCCGGTGGCTGTGGGCCACGACGGTGAGGTTGCGCTGGTGGGCCTGGTCCACCAGGGCCAGGAAGGCATCCATGGGGATCTGGTCCTGGTCCACCACTTTAATGCAATCGACGCCCGCGTCCGCCAACTGGTTGACTTTAGACCGGGCCTCGGCAACCGACTGTACCCCCCAGCGGAAGGCTTCGGTACCGGGGTAGGGTTTGGCCTGCAGGAACGGGCCGGACATGTACATGGTCGGCCCCGGCAGCTCCCCGGCATTGATGCGATCGCGGACGGCCAGGGACTCCTTCAAGGGGCCGCCCAGGTCGCGGGCACTGGTCACCCCGGCCAGCAAAAGCTGTTTGGCGCTGGCGGGCATGATGATTTCTTCGAGGTAGGGCGGCATCACCGTATCCCAGTAGGCGTAGTCGCTGTGGCCGTTGATCATCAGGTGCACGTGCATGTCCCACATCCCCGGCAGCACGCTCATGCCTTCGGTGGAAATGATTTCCGTACCCGCCGGAATGGCCACTTCGGCCCGGGTGCCGACGGCCGTGATGCGGTCATTTTCGACCAGGATGACACTGTTGCGCAGCGGCTTGCCGCCGAAGCCGTCGATCAGGGTTCCGCCCACCAGGGCTTTAACATTTTGGGCGCGGACGCCGGTGCAGAGTAAGGTAATGGCAAGCAAGGAAAGCAGGGTACGCATAGTCTCGTTGGTTGGTCTTTCAAAAAATCTGCCTTAAGGTAGGATTTTCCTGCTTGCCCGGTCACCTTCCTGAAGGTTTGGCGGGCATAAAGATTCGTCGACCGGGGCGGGCCCGGCTCGGCCGCCGAAGGATAACTCAGTCCCCCGTACTTTTTGCTCTATTTCCCCTCCGCCGGCACCTGCGGCCGCGCCCTGATTAATCTTTTCCGCCCCGCAGGTTGTAGTTGTTGGTACACAACCCCTCCCCCCCTCACCCGCAACCTCTCTTCATGCCCGATATCCTCGCCTCTACCTTTTCCTCCTCCCACGCCCGCGTGCAGCAAGCTCCGAAAGGGAACCGACCGGAATTTGCCTTTATCGGTCGCTCTAACGTGGGTAAAAGCAGCCTGATCAACATGCTGACGGGCCGGAAAGAACTGGCCCGGACTTCCGGCACCCCCGGTAAAACCCAGCTGATCAATTACTTCCTGATCAACGAAGCCTGGTACCTGACGGACCTCCCCGGCTACGGCTACGCCAAGCGCAGTAAAAAAACCCGCGCCAAGTGGGAAAGCCGCACGGAGGGTTATTTCCTGACCCGCGAGCAGATGCTGTGCGCCTTCGTTCTGGTTGACGCCAACGTCCCCCCCCAACAAATCGACCTCGAGTTCATCAACTGGCTCGGGGAGTACGGCGTCCCCTTCGTCATTGCCTTTACCAAAACCGACCGGAAGAAAAGCCGGGATGGCGGCAGTGTGGAGGCCTTCAAGGAAAAACTGCTGGAAACCTGGGAGGAACTTCCCCCCATTTTCATCACCAGCGCAAATAACGGTACCGGCCGGGAAGAGATTCTTACCTTCATCGAAGACACCCTGAAGGAGGTTCCCTGGCCGTTCATGCAGGTGAAGTAGCTCCCCGGCGGACGACCACACAGCCGCCCTTCGTCGGCCGAGGCGGGCGCGCAGCGACCTGACTCGTCCGCCGAAGGGGGGGATGACCCTCTCCGCTCGGCCGATGACCGCGCAGCAGCCCGGAACGGAATCAGCTCCTACGTTAGCTTACGTGGGGCCCCCATCCCCACGACGCAGGCGGCCGCGCAGCAGAACCAGCTGGCACCCCGCTTCCCCCCTCGGCGGACGAACCAGCTCGTTCCTCGCGTTTCGGCCGACGAGAAAGGAAGCGCCGTGCCGTACAGCAACTCCTTTCTGCGCCGTACTTTTGTCCCCAGAATTCTTTTCATTTGCCCACTGACCATACCACTTCACCGACTACTACCTCCTCTTCCGGCTTTCAACACGAAGGCCGGCGGTACAATCATATTGCGCCGGACGTGGAAAAATGGGGTATTTTCAAGCTGCATGACCGGCGGGAAGCCTTCGTAAAGGAGCTGGAGGAAGACAGCTACCAGCGCCTGCTGGAAACCCACGGCAGTGACCTGAACGATCTGTTGAGCAAGGCACTCTTCAGCGAACAGCGCCGCGTTAAAGAAGAGCCGTGGAAAGTTGACCCGCCGAAGGAAAACCGGTACTGGAAACGCCTGGCCAAAATGCTGGCCACCCGGTCGCTGGATGAGGACGAGACCACGACGGCGGATATTGCGGCCAAGAACATCCTGGGCAAGGTCGTTCACCGGTACGCCGACGAAATCGTCGGCCACTTCAAGATTCCCACCTTCAAGTTTGCGCGTCGTTTTTTAACCTTCTTCTTCGGCAGGTTGCTCAATGCGGCCGACGGCCGCAGCTTCCGCAGTCTTTTCAGCAAACGCATCCTGCTGGAGGAACGACTGATTGTCCGGGGCTACGTGGAGCAGGTGCGCGAGCTCAGCAAGCGCGGCACCATCGTCTTCGTTCCTACCCACTTCAGCAACCTCGACAGCATCCTGATCGGCTACGCCATGGACCAGGTCGCCGGCTTGCCGGCAGTCTCCTTCGGCGCCGGGCTCAACCTGTACAACACGGGGTACACGGCCTACTTCATGAACCGCCTCGGAGCCTACCGGGTAGACCGCCGCAAGCGGAACCCCATTTACATGACGACGCTCAAGACCATGAGTAAACTCATCATCCAGCACGGGGTGCCCAGCCTGTTTTTCCCGGGGGGCACGCGCTCCCGCAGCGGTGCTCTGGAAACCAAGCTGAAGCTCGGGCTGCTCGGTACTGCCGTGGAGGCCCAGCGCCATAATTACCAGGAAGGCAAGGATGATAAAATCTTTATTGTTCCCGTCATCCTCAGTTATCCCTTTGTACTCGAAGCCCAGTTCCTGATCGAGCAACACCTGAAAAAAGAAGGGCAGGAGCGCTACATCAAAGCAACGGACAGTTTCCACTCCTTCCGCTCCATCCTGAAGTTCATCTGGGGCGTTTTCAGTAAAGGCAATACCATCACGATTGCCCTGGGCCGGCCCATGGACGTGCTCGGCAACCGCGTGGAAGTCGACGGAAAAAGCTACAGCAAAAACGGCAGCAGGGTGCGCACCCGCGATTATTTCCGGGATCAGTTCGGAAAAATCAATAAAGACTACCAGCGGGAAAGTGAATATACCCGGATGCTCGGCGACCACATCGTGCAGCGCTACCACGCCGACGGGATCGTATTACCAAGTCACCTCGTGAGCTATGCCGCTTTCGGGATGCTGGAACGGACCTTCCCGAACAACGACCTGTACGCCCTCCTCCGGCTGCCGCCGGAAGATTATTATTTCGACCGGGAGTCGCTGCTACACATCGTCAGCCAGTTGCGGGATCACCTGCTTACCCTGAGTGAAAATGACGGCGTCAAACTTTCACCGACCCTCCACGAAAGCCCCGAAGAAATCATCCGCTCCGGCATCGAGGCGCTGGGAAACTTTCACATTGACAAGCCACTTCGCTTCGATAAATCCAAGCGCATCGTGGCGGACAGCTTTGCCATGCTCCACTATTACCATAACCGGTTGAGTACGTACCAGCTCAAACGCAAGGTGAACTGGCCCGTTCGCCTGGTCCGTGACGAACGGGTGGAAGATGCCTTTTTCAGTCATCTCGAAGCAGACGATTTCACGGATTAGACTGGCCTCAGGTACCGTGCGGCGCGGACGCAGGTGCAGGGAAGGTGGTACCAAAAACACGGCGCCCCGGGCGGGCCAAGCTGGCTTGCGAAAAGTGTTGTACCTCAGTCGGAGTGACTTAGGTATAGTCTGCCCCCTTACTTCAGCTCCACAAAAAACCGTTCCATCCGACCGATGTTTTTGGCTTCAAAAGTCCCCGCCGGCCGGCAGGTAAAATCTTCGCTTAACAAAGCACAGGTCACCTTGGAGATGGCTACCCGCCCTACTTCACCCGCCACTTCCAGGCGGCTGGCCTGATTTACCGTATCCCCCCAGATGTCGTACACAAATTTGTGTTTCCCGACCACCCCGGCCACCACCGGGCCGCTGTGGATTCCGATCCGTGCCTTGAAGTGCGGGTGACTGGCCAGGTATTCCTGCATTTCCAGGCCGGCCCGGACCGCCCGTTCCGCATGCCCCGCTGCCTCCAGCGGCAAACCACTGGCGCACATGTAGGCATCGCCAATGGTCTTGATTTTTTCCAGGCCGTTCCGGGCAACGATTTCGTCAAATACCCGGAAGGCTTCGTCCAGCAAAGCAACCAGTTGTTCCGGTTCCGTCGTCGCGGCCAGGGTGCTGAAACCCTTGAAATCAGCAAAAAGGACGGAGGCCGAATCGTAACGGCGGGCGGTGGCTTTCCCGGTTTCCTTCAGCTCTGCCGCCACCGTTACCGGCAGAATGTTAAGCAATAGCTCCTCCGATCGTTGCCGCTCTTCCCTGATGATTTCGTTTTGAGCCTGAAGTTTTTTCCGGTACCGCTGAGAGGAGCGAAAGCGGATGTAGATAAAGGCAAGGACCATCAGGATGCCGGTGGCCAGTGCGATCAGAAAATTCCTTTGCAAACGCTGCGTCGTCACCTCCGCCTGTTGGCGATCGATGATCTGCTCCTGCTGCAACAGTAAGACGCTGTCATTCAGGCGGGAGAATTCGCTGGCGTCCAGCTCCCGCTGCTGCCTTTCCAGGAGTATGACCTGTCTGAGCTGGCTGTCACTGAGGGCCGCAATTTGTTGTTGCTGGAGGTTCACGATGGCTTCCAGGCCGACAGTATTAAGGGAGTCCTCCGAAGGCAAGTCGCTGTTCGTCGCGATGCGGGAGGAGGGCATTGCCCGTTGATTTATGGAACTGTCCCCCGTAAGCTGTTGCAGGATGTTGACGATTTCGGCAACGGTCTCCCGGTCGCGCAAGTCCCTGAAGGTACGGGCTGCCGCCCGTAATGACTGAATGCCTTCTACGCGCTCGCGGGCCGTGGCCTCCGGGTTCTCCGTCAGTACCCGGCCCAGCAGGTACTGCCCCCTGGCGGTTACGCCGGCCAGCTGTGCCTGCTTCCCGGATTCGATCAAGGCTTGACTCTGTGCTTTTGCCGCAGGGTACCGGCCCTTGCCGAGCAAAGCGATCACTACGTCTGCCTGGGCAGCGTATGCTTCTTCCTGACCAGACAGCGGCAGCAGGAGTAACAACATCAACCCGAGATAGAGGCAGCGCCAAGACATGCACCAAATGTACCTGCTTTTTAGGAAACAACCTCCCCCTTTTCAGTGGTGTGAACGTCTACCCGTGCACCCGGTATTTTTTGGCGACTTCAACGTCCCGAAAATCAGGGTCACGTTCAATCGTTTCCTCCGTCCCGGAAGCGGGACGGTAATCTTCCGGCACGAAGGCCTTATCCGGCGTATACGGCGCGGAGAGTTCTTCCATAAATTCTGCCCGCTTGGCCAGTGGGTTATTCCGGTCAGCTGACACCTTGGATATGATGGAGACGCCGGCGACCAGCAGGACCAGCGCAGCAATCATCCAGGGGCGGAGACCGAAAATGGTTGCGCCGCCTCTGCGGCGGCCATCCATACGACGTTCCAACCGGTTCCAGCTATCGGAAGAAGGTGTACGACGCAAGCCGCGTGCGCGGTTGCCGAATTCTTTTTCAAATGGATCAAAGCTTGCCATAAGAAGGTAGTTTTATTGGTTAGGGGAGGTATAGCCCAGTTGCTCCAATTGCTCCCGCATGCGCTTTTTGGCAAGGATGAGCTGAGACTTACTGGTATTTATGCTGATGCCGAGCATTTCTGCAATTTCCCGGTGTTTATACCCTTCCACGACGTAAAGGTTAAAAACAGTCCGGTAGCCCGTGGGCATCTGGTCCAGGAGGTTCATAATGTCGGCCTCGGCCAGGCGACTGGCCGCAGCAGCGGGTACGGAGAAGGTGGTAGGATTGACGTCCGCCAGCTCCGCAGCGTGCTTCAGGGCGTGTTTTTTTCTTAACAGCATCAGGGCTTCGTTCACTACGATGCGCCGAATCCAGCCTTCGAAGCTGCCGCTGTCCGTAAAGGTGTCAATTTTATCAAAAACTTTGAAAAAAGCGGAGACGAGTACATCCTCTGCATCCGCGTCCCGGGCAGTGTACCGGCGGGCGACGGCCAGCATAACCGGGCTGTAGCGGTCATACACCGCGCGCTGGGCGCGGCGGTCGTTGCTTTTACAGCCGGTGATAAGGTCTTGCTCGGTCATAGCAGGAGTTACAATTGTTGCAGGGGAAGCAGGTACCGTAGTTGATGCTGACGGTTGCAGAAAACTGGTGGGCGCAAGGTTAAATGTCATAGCCGTCGCTTTGCTTACCCTACAGATGCACCATCAGGGTCCGGTGGTGGGTTCCGCCCAGGAAAAACCGAAGATATCCGCAAAGTGCTTTTTGACCAGGGGCTTTACTTCATCGAGTTCGAGTGGCCGGCCCACTTCCACGCTGAGGCTGGTAACGGACCGGTCTGCAGCAGCAATTCCACAAGGAACAATGTTTCCGAAATGGGTCAGGTTGGGCCGGATATTGAAGGCAAAACCGTGCAGCGTCGTCCACCGGCTCAGGTGAACGCCGATGGCACATATTTTTCGTCGTGGTTGTCTTTTTGCCGGGTCACCCGGCAGCCAGACTCCGGTAAAACCTTCGTCCCGCTCCGCGTGAAGACCGAAATCGGCACAGGTTCTGATCACCACTTCTTCGAGGTATCGCACGTACTTATGTACGTCCGTAAAGAACTCCTCCAGGTCAAAAATAGGATACGCCACCAGTTGGCCAGGACCATGGTAAGTAATGTCCCCTCCCCGGTTAATCTTATGGAAGGTGAACCCCTCGGCGGCCAGCTGCTCCTCGCTGAGGAGCAGGTGCTCCAGGGAGCCCGACTTGCCCAGGGTGTACACGGGGGGATGCTCGACGAATAAAAGATGGTGATCCTGAGGGGCCGGTTCGGCCCCTGCCTTCACCAGCTCCCGGTTGGCTTTTTTACGGGCCACGGTAGCAGCGTGCAGCTCGGTCTGAAGATCCCAGGCCTGCTGGTAAGCACAACGGCCCAGATCCTGGAAATGAACGGTAGGGATACTCATGAAAAAGGAAAACTACCGAGCCTGCTGAAAGTTGAACGACCCGCGCTTTGGTGCCGGTGCTATTCCCCGATGGTCAGTACGATCTTACCAATATTCGCATTGGCTTCCATGTAGCGGTGGGCATCGGCGACCAGTTCCCAGTCATAAATAGAGTCAACAACGGGGCGGACGGACCGATCCGCAAAGTGCGGCCAGATTTGGGTGCGGAAATCAGCGACCAGCTGGCGCTTGTATTCCGGTGAGCGGGAGCGGAGTGTGGTGCCGGTCAGTTGCAGGCGTTTCCGCAATAAAGGTGCCAGGCTGATGCTTTCCACCCGGGCGCCGCCCAGGGCGGCGAGGCTGACCAGGCGCCCGTCCAGCGCCAGGGCCCGGAAATTTTTCTCCAGGTACGACCCGCCGACGAAATCAAGTACCACGTTGGCTCCCTTACCCTGCGTTTCGTCCAGGACGGCTTCCGCAAAATCTTCCGACCGGTAGTCGATACAACGTTGTGCCCCCAGGTCCTGCAGTGGCTGATGCTTAATTCCGCTGGCGGTGACGATTGGGACGGCACCGGCTAGTTTGGCCAGCTGGATGGCGGCGGTCCCTACCCCACTCGCACCGGCGTGGATCAGCACCGTTTCCCCCTTTTGCAGGCCGGCGATTTTATGCAAGGCCTGAAAGGCGGTAATGAACGCTTCCGGAATTGCTGCGGCCTTGGTGAAAGACAACCGTTCCGGTAGTTTGAGCAGCATATCGGCGCTTACGGCAATCAGTTGCGCGTAGCCGCCGCCGCCAAGCAGGGCACACACGTTATCTCCCACCTCAAAGCCGGAAACCCCTTCGCCAATTTCGATAACCGTCCCGGCCATTTCCAGGCCCAGAATTTCGGTAACCCCCGGTGGCGGTGGATACTTCCCCTCCCGCTGCAGGATATCGGCGCGGTTCAGCGCCGTGGCGGCTACGTACACCAACACCTGGCCGGGGCCCACTACGGGGTCGGGCACCTCGGTAATCTGTAATTGGGAGGCGTCTCCGGGCGCCTGGACGGTGATGGCTTTCATACAATCATTATTCTGGGGGCCAAGCTAGTTAGTTTCTTTGCGTTAGCCAAAGGAAAGGAAAGCTAATGTAGATCCGTCTGGTCTGAAACCTGCCAATCAGCGTAGTGCCAAGTGGCCCCTTCTCCGTAATTAAGTGATTTTTTTTACAGGCCCTCCGTCTCCGCTGCCCGGCCGCCTGCCGTTGCGGGGGTAGCGTCTTAGTCGACTTTTATTTCGAAAGGAGTCACCGGTAAGCCTTCCTTGCTGAACAGGTTGGCATCGTCCGGATTATCGGCCCAGGCGTACCGAATTTTTACGGCTTTACGGCCGGCCGGTACGTCTACAACCAGGGTATTATCGCTCTCGTCGAGCAGGGCGCGGGCAAAATGCCACTCCCCCCGGTCGTCCAGCAGGGTCAGACCGCGCACGTACCCGTAGCGGTTGTCAGGACTGGGTTTAACGCGTAGCCCGCCACCTATTTCCCGGAAGGAGATGGCGACGAACCCCATGGTTGTCTTCGCTTTGTCCGCTACCGGGCTACTGGCCTGCACGGGTTTACCGTAAATATCTTTCAGGGCGTGGAGGGAGAGCCGACGGCCTACCTCCCACTTATTCTTCGGGTGGATATCCCCGGCTTCACCGATGTCGGTAATGACCGCCTGGCCGGTCAGGGGCAGGTCCGTCGCGGCCGTTTGGCTCTGGCGCAGGATCGCCCAGCCGGGCTCATCAGCGGAGGTGGGTGGCGAGCGGAAGTTAGCCAGTTGTACCCAGTAGAACGGCAGGTCGGGCGCTTTGAAGAAGCCACGCCACTGCTTGACCAGGCCGCGCATCAGGTTGGCGTATTTTTCGGCATCACCGGCGCCGGCGTTAGATTCTCCCTGGTACCAGAGCACGCCCGTTAGCGGGTAACCGGCCAGCGGGGCGATCATGGCGTTGTAGAGTACGACGGGGGTCTGGTTGTAATTCCCCCCGACGGAAAACTTCCCGATGTTGAATTTCCAGTCGCCGGCCAGCGGCACCTTGCCCGCCGCCGTCACGAGTTGCAAAGTAGCTGGCGGCGCGGAAAAACCGCCGCCACCGCCGGTGTCAAGTACCCGGACCACGAGGGTATTTTCGCCGGCTTTCAGTACTCCCGGAGCAACTTTGTAGACACGCTCAGTGGAATAGGCGTTGGGGTGGCTGCCGACAAACTGTCCGTTGAGGTGGGTCCAGTCACCGTCATCAATGGCCCCCAGGTAGAGCGTGGCTTCCCCGGCGGCCTGAGCCGCCGTCAGGGTAAACTTGCGGCG
The DNA here is from genome assembly GCA_030431945.1 of Bacteroidia bacterium. Classification (GTDB taxonomy): domain Bacteria; phylum Bacteroidota; class Bacteroidia; order Chitinophagales; family Saprospiraceae; genus Neolewinella. The sequence continues at coordinate 10,349 of JAUIIF010000014.1, forward strand.
GAAGTAAAAAACGCCATCTACGTTGGGGTAGCCCCGGGCTTCCCAGAGCCCCGGCAGTTTCATGGTGGGCCAGGCCTTATCGTTGTACTCAGGGGTCAGCCAGCCTTTATCTTCCCCGTCGTCTGAGGCAGGAATGTCCCGCCCCGGAAAATCTTCCGCGAATTGACGGCGGCCCGGCATCCCCGCCCCCTTCATGAGCTCCTTGTTTTTTTGCTCGGCCGTGGCCGGGTCCATCCCCAGCGCCTCGGGGCTCATCCAGGGTTCGATGCGGCTACCGCCCCAGCTGGCGTGCAGCAACCCGATGGGTAAGTCTACCTCCTGGCGCACGTAATGGGCAAAATAGCTGCCGACGGCGCTGAACTGTCCAATACCCGCGGCCGTGCCGACCATCCAGTCCTCACTGAAATCCTCGTCAATATCCAGGTGGGTGCGGGGCGTCCCGTCGTAGGCTTTTTTCACCTTCAGTTCCCGGATCAGCGGATCGGCAATAGCTTTGGCCCGGGCGCCGTCGGGGTCCGACTGTACCAGCCGCCACTCCATGTTCGACTGTCCGGAAAGCAGGTAAACATCCCCGAAATAGATGTCCTTGAGCAGGATGGATTGTTGGTTGGACTGCACGGTAATGCGGTGCGGACCGCTGGCCGGCATGGGCGGCAGGGTAACCTGCCAGCGCCCCTTCGGGTCCGCACGCGTCGTCAGTTGCTGTTCTCCGATGAAAACGGTGACTTTGCGCCGGGGTTTGGTCCAACCCCACAACGGGTGATCCACGTTTCGCTGCAGTACAGCGTGCTCCGCAAAAGCCTCAAAAAGCTGAAGGTCCTGGGCGCGGACGCTGGTGCAGAGAAGGATAAAAAAAGCAGAAAGTAGCAAGCGCATGGAGATCGGTATTTTGGCTCGGTGAATATGGGGAAAAATTGTGAATACCGGTCCGCATTACGGCAGGGGTACCTGTTCAAACAGCAAATTAAGCGGAAGTTCCCTTAAACGGAAGCACAACAATTTATACCTGACTCGGGCAAGACCGCCTTGCCACCAAAGGTGCCCGTCCGGGTTTCAGTACCGGCTGTACCCTTCGTTTCATCATTATGCTTTCCTGCACGAAGTCAGCGGGTAATTGATCTGGCGCGCGAGCTGCCAAAAGCCGCAGCGGGCCACCGTTATTCCTGCTGCGGTGAACATCAGCGGGCCCGAGTCCTACATAAACTTTACATTTGCCCCGGTTAACGAAATAACGCAGATTACGTATGCGACATCTCCGCTGGTCTATCCTTTTGCCTGGTTTGCTTGGTCTGCTCCTCAGTTGTGAGTCTGCACCTGCGTCCGCGCCGGAAGAAGCTCTCCTGGAGCCGACTGAATTAGGGCCCAACGCTGCTTTGATCCGGAACCCGGTAGACCAGGGAATTGAGCAGTTGGATACCGTGAACGTTGCCCGGCTGACCTTCTCCGGCCCGCTGGAATATAAGTTTGGGGAAGTTAAAGAGGGCACCGTCGTCCAGCATGAATTTGCCTTTACCAACACCGGTACCGTTCCGTTGCTCATCACTGATGCCCGCTCTACCTGCGGTTGTACCGTGGGGGACTACCCCAAAGAGCCCGTTGCCCCCGGCGGGGAAAGTGTGGTATCCGTTACCTTCGACACGAATCATAAATACGGGCGGCAGCGCAAAGCAGTTTCCCTTACCGCAAATACCTATCCGGCCAAAACCATTTTGTACATGGACGGCACGGTGATCAACGAAAAATAATTATGAATCCAATTCTGCTCCAGGCGGCTAATCCACTTACCGGCCTACTGCCCATGTTCCTGATGCTCGGCGTCATTGTCATCTTTATGGTGTTGCCACAGCGCAAGAAAGCCCGGGAACAAAAAACTTTCGAAGAGGCGCTTGCCAAAGGCCAGGAGGTGGTCACGGCCAGCGGCATTCTGGGGCGGGTAGACAAGGTGGAAGGCAATATTGTTACCATCAACGTTGGTAATAAGACGTACATTCGGGTGACGAAAAATTCCGTCTCCAAGGTCCTCTCCGATGCTATCTACCCTAAGGAAGCTGCTGACAAATAACCCTTTGCGCCAAATGGCGCAGCCCGACCGGAAGATCCTGGCCATTTGCCTGGGTGCAGCTTTTGTTTTCTGGCTCATCCTCAACCTTTCGCGGGACTACGACATTTCCCGCGGCGTGGTGGTCTCTTACCGCGTAGACCCGGAGCGGGTACTCGTCGGGCGCATGCCCGACCGGATTGAGGCGAAGGTTAGTGGGAATGGTTGGAACCTCATCTGGGAAAGTCTCCGGCCGGGAGACCTGCCCGTGGAAATCGACGTAACGAAACGGGAGAACCTGCGGGTGACCAGTACGGACCTGGAGCGGCAGATCAACCGCAAGCTGTCCAGCGGAAAACTGCAGGCCTCCCTTCCTGGTTTTGAGTCCATTCCGATTCTTACCACGCCCAAGGAAGGTAAGCGGGTGCCCATCACCAGCCAGGTTTCGTTAAGCTTTGCGCAGGGCTATTTCTCGCCGGCGGGCCCCGAGATTCAGCCGGACAGCATCACGATTAACGGGGCTACCGATGTGTTGGAGGAGATTACTTCCTGGCCAACCGCAGCGCTGCAGCTGACGGCCATCAATACCCCCATCGAGAATCAGGTTGTCCCGCTGGAGGCCCCGGCGGAAGGGATTACCCTCTCCCGCCAGGAGGTAAGCTTCAGCTTACCGATTGAAGCTTTTATTCAGGAGTCCATCAGGGTACCCGTCACCATCGACAATGCACCGCGTAATCAGAAGATAGAATATACCCCCAAGACGGTTGAGCTGCGGATCAGTCTGCCCCAGAGTGCGTACGGCAGCTTCCGGCCGGAGGATTTCCTCCTGGTGGCAGATCTGGCGGGATACGATGGCTCTACGGCCAGTAATAAGGTGCCGCTGACGTTGCAACGACGGCCCACTTCCATCGTCGGGGTACTTTTTGAGCCGGACGTGGTGGAGTATTACCTGGTGGAATAGGCCGGACTACCGTCGCGTCCGGATCACGGATACCGGCATCAACTCATCAAAAGTTCCCGTAAGGGTGGGTGTCTGGATGTTTCCGGTATAGCGTCGTACTTCACGGTGGACAAAGTTGAAGAGTTCCTGGATCGAAACGAGTTTATCTCCGTTAGCATCTGCTTCGCCCTGCATCCCCCGGATGAGGTAGTGGCTAAAGATACCCGAGCGCAAACCACCGTCTTCCAGGCTGATTTCTTCTCCCTTGCTGGAGAGCAACAAAGCCGTTGAAGCCTGCGCATTGTTCAGGGCATCGTAGTAGGCATTAAGGGTCGCTTCGATACCGCCACCGCCACCTTTGGCGTTGGTTCCTTCGGGGGCCCGGCCGCCCAGACTTCCGCTGTGGCACGCATCGGCAATGACCAGCTTGTGGCGGGCCCGGCTGGCCATGAGGGCATCGCGGAGCTGGTAGTGCTCCAGGCGGTTCACGAAACCATCGTAATCAACGGGGAGGAAAGACCCTTTCAGGCCGTGCCCGCTGAAGTAAAAAAGAATCACATCATTTTCATCAGCGCGCTGGTAAGTTTCCCGCATGGCCATGATAATGTTGCGGTGCGTGGCGTCTTCGTCAATCAGCACTCTGACCTGCTCATTGGGCAGAGCGCCACCTTCCACGCTGCGCAGGAAGCCCGCCAGTTGGTAGGCATCATCATCCGTGTACTTGAGGGTACGCATGTGGGTGTAGCGTGCGGCACCGACGACAACGGCCCAAACTTTAACCTCCGGATCAAAATCGGGCGTAACGTTGCGGGCGGGGCGGCCCATTGCCGTAAAGATGCGGCGGTAGAGCGCGCCGTTACGCCAGATCCCCCCGTGCATTTCGCCGTCGGCGTAGTACATGATGCCCAGGCCTTCGGGTTGATGGTTGTTGAAGGCACCATGATATTTGTTGCCGTTGGGGTAAGTAACGGTTCCGTTTCCGGCCGGCAGGCTGGAGTACACTTTTCCGTAGAACGTCGTCCCGTTGGGGTACTTGTACTTTCCGCGGGAGCTGTCAGGGCAGCCGGCATTACAATCTGCGGCAGCCATCAGGTCTCCCTGATAGCCCAGGCTCGACCAATCCGCATGAAAGTTATCTCCCTCCCAGTCGCCGGAAAGTTCGGTGCCGTCTTCAAAAACCATTTTCCCTTTGCCGTCACGCTGGTTGTTTTTCCAGCTGCCGACGTAGGTATCCCCGTTGACGTACTGCATGGTACCGTTTCCGGAGATGGTGGTCCCTTCCATTTCTCCCTGATAAAAGTCGCCGTTCGCAAACGTAAATTCAACTTCGCCCTTCAGTTTATCAAAAGCCCAGGTCGCCTTCATTTTGTTCTTGTTGCTGAAGGTTATCTCACCTTCGCCGTGGCGCTTGCCCTGGTGAAAGCCACCGACGTAGCTGGTGCCGTCGGCTTCCGTCATCCGGCCTTCGCCTTCCTGCAGGGAATTACGCCAGTGGCCAACGTAGCGGGCACCCCCGGGATAGGTAAGCATACCGAGACCATGAAATTCTCCCTTACGGAAAGGCCCTTCGTAAGTGGCACCATCAGGAAAACGCATTTTGCCCGTGCCGCTCAGGCAGTCGCCACGCAGGCAATTCCCCTGGGCAAAAAGGGAGAAAGAAGTAAAACAAAGGCAGCAAAAAAGCAGGGTACGGATCATGTCTTTGGGAATTACGGGGCTGGTGATTTAGCTAACTTGAAATCGGTTACCTAAATAGCTCTTAAAAGTGGGTAAAAATTGTGGCTTAAGGTGTTAAGGTCTTGCTAGCATGAGGGAACGGTCACTTTGCGCGCGGACGCGGGGGCAAACAGGGCAGGGAACGCGCAGGAATCCATAACCGCGGGCAGGAGTTGCTGACGTTCATTTGCTCCGCAGCCTCTGTTGGTCTAGTTCGGCAGTAAGTACCGCGGGCACAAGGCACAATTTGTGAAGGAGGGAAATGAATGAGCTGTGGTCTACGACCTGACCGCAGCAGCCAGGAGGTTTACTGCGCCTTACTGGTTTTGTCCACCAGGATCCCGTCAATGGCCCAGCGAACGACCTGTCCGAAACTACGGTGCAAGATGGCCCCGCGGTGGCTCGTACCGTCTAATTCAACGAGGCGGATCCGATCCGGATCAATGGCCGATAATTCCTTTCCCATTTCCAGGGGGATCAACTCATCCTCATTTCCGTGGAGGATGTAAACGGGAGCGGTCGACTGCGCAAGATGCCGACGATTATTCATTTCATACCTCAGGAGGAAATCCGGGAACATCCAGAAAAATTCGTTTTTCATATCCGTCAGGCTGGTGTAGGGAGCAACCAGCACCACGCTGCGGGGCGTATTGTGGGCGGCCAGGTAGCTTACCGGCCCCGACCCCAGCGAATAGCCCGCCAGGATGATCTTGTCTTCCGCATAAAATTGTTTCAGGTAATCGTAGGCGGCCTGAAAGTCCTCCGTCATATTTGCCTCCGAGGCCAGGGTGCCTTCACTTTTTCCAAAACCACGGTAGTCAACGAGAAATAAGTCGTACTCCAACTCCCGCAATGCTTTCGTGTGGTACAGGCTACGGCCGTTGTCGCCCACATTTCCGTGCAGGTACATGACCACACCTTGTCCGCTTTTCTTAAGGTGAAGCGCGTGAAGCCGGTTTCCGTCGGGCAGCTTAATCCAGGTTTCCGGATAATCGCCGTACCGGTGATCCGCAGCGTACTGGCGTGGGTGAAAGAGGAGGGCTTCCTGCTTGAAAAAGAGGGCGGTGCACAGTATCAGGTAGAGGATACCCAGGGTGTAAGTAATTCGCTTGATCCATTTCATACCGGATGAACACCTCAGCGGGTAAAGTGGATTAGGAGGGGGGAGATTCCTTAGCATCTTCCGTTGAGCCGCAGCAGGTCCGTTACCTCCGGCCACCCAGCGGGCTGGTGGTATGGGTATAGCCGGCATAAAACGGCCCCACCTCCGTTGAAGGAAGCGGGGCCGTAAACTTGCAGCCATGCGAGTCTGCAAGCTGCGTAATCAGGAACGCTTACTTGCCAGCCTGCAGCTGATCCTGCAGCGCCTTGAGTTCCGCCCACTTGCCGGCGGCGGCAAGACCGGCCTGCTGGGGCCAGGTGCGGGGAACGGCGAGCTTGTACCGTGGTCCGGCCGCGTCCAGGATTTCCTGAATCCGGTCGACGTCAGTAGCCGCTAGTTCCGCCCAGGTGTTGATGCCGCCGTCTTTGAGCAAGCCTTCAATCTTTGGTCCTACTCCTTCGACAATTTTAAGGTCGTTGGGGTTGGAGCTGCTGAAGCCGAGTTTTTTAGCCGCCAGCTTTTCGAACTTGGAGTCCGTTTCGAAGTCACCAACGGTTTCCCGGCCGGCATCCGTAAATTTCTGGTAGCGGATCAGTTCTTCCCAGTCGCCTGCGGCGGCCAGTTTGGCCTGGTGTGGCCAGCTGGTTGGATCACAGAGGGAGAACTTTTTACCGGCCTCATCGAGGTGCCTGCGGAGGTCCGCGCTGTCGGCAGCGGCCAGGTCGTCCCAGGTCTTGTAGCCGGCGTCAATCAGTACCTGATTCACTTTCGGGCCTACGCCTTCGATGATCTGGAAGTTGTCGTTGCTGAACATACCGGCGTAGATGGAGGTATCGCCATCGCCACCTCCGCTCGAGATGCCGAGTTTGCCGGTATCTACCGGAGCGGGGACTACTGCCGGCGTAGTGGCGGCCAGGCGCAGGGCGTGGTTATCGGATTCGCAGGCGGAGAGGCGGGCGCGGTAATCTGCTTCAGCCTTCTGGGCCTCCTCAAGCTGGTACTTGAGGCTCTGATAATCCGTTTCCCACTTGGTAGCTGCTTTGTGGTAGCGATCGCGGTCTGCTTCGATGGCCGCTACGTCGACATCGTCGCCGCGGGTCAGCCACCAGGTTAAAAGGGAGCCGAGGAGGAATGCGCCCAGGGTCCAAAGCCAGTACCAGAGGCAGGCGCCCCACAGCATGGGTTCTACGTGAAGAAGAATATTAGTCATGATAATGGAATGTTACTGTTGAAGTGGAGGTTGATTACTGTGCGCGGTTCAGGCGCACGACCGCGCGGCGGTTGAGGCGGCGGCCGGCGGCGGTTTCGTTGGTCGCCTCGGGCTCACTTTCTCCTTTCGAGGAAGTGGAGATGAGTGCGGCCGGAACGCCGTAGCTCAGGAGCCGGCCTTTCACAAAGTCCGCCCGTTGTTGCCCCAGCCGCAGGTTGAAGGCATCAGAATCAACGTTGTCGGTGTGTCCGACAATAGAAATGGTTTCGTTGGATTGCTTCACGCGTTCAGCAAGCGTCTTCAGGTAGTTCTCTACCTGGGCGCCCAGGTCTCTGGTGGACTTATTGAAGGGGAAGCGGATTTTGATTTCGTCGCTGCTTACCTGTACCAGTTCCGGTTTCTCGGGCTCGTCAGCGTTCGTCATGGTGCCCCAGGCGAAGTTTCCGGCCACGAAATTTTCGTCGGCGGCGGGTGCATCTCCTGCTACGAGGCGGGACAGTGTCCTGATATTGGCTGCGGGAATTCCGGCGGCGACCATCAGTTGCTTGATCTGGTCGGCACGGTAAAGGCCCATATTCTCAAAGCCTGCCGGTGCAGATTCTCCTGAATAATAGCGTCCAGTGATCTCCAATACCTGATTGGGGTCAGCGTTGTACTTGGCGAGTAAGGCATCTCGTTCGGCTGCCCAGCGACTGCCCGTCAGGACGTCATCGGAGCCATAACTCGACACAATGGAATAGTCATCAGAGATTGCGGGTGGCGCAACGGGTTGCTCCGTTTGGTCGGTTGCTCCTTCTCCTTCCCCACAACACTCCGGTTTTACACAGGTGTAGAAAGTCAGAAGAGTAAACAACAACCACGCTCCCATCATCACGATGAACTTGGTAAGAGTGGACATAAAATAAGGTGTGGTTAAAAAAATAAAGTGGGTGCACAGTACCCACATTTGGATACTGAATAAATTTTATTGTGTTGTTCTTTCGTGAGGGGGGCTGCCGCAACGATAAAGCAAATTGTTTATACGGCATTGATCACGCCAATTTAATCATATAGCTGGATTTAGCAAGCGTAAATGCCGCTTATTTGCGAGGTTTCCGGTATTACCAGGGCAAATACGTGTTTAACAGGATAAAATAGATCTCCAGGTAACCAGCAGTTGATAAAATCAGGTGAGAAAGAACGTTGCCCCCGGACCGGTAGAGAATCGGCGCGGCCGCAGGTGCAGTGAGTGAGACGGCAGGCCGGGGAAAAAGTCACGCCCGGCTCTGCCACCGGGCGTTGGCTTGCCTGGAGAATGGTTTCCTGTACGTATCCATTCCCCGGGCTCAGGGAGTAAATGCCTTTCTCCTGCCCTACCCTGCTGTTTTCCTGCCTTAACCGGCACCTGCGGCCGCGCCCCGGCGTGCTGCAGCACTGAAAAACAAACATTTACCCTAAAGTTCTTGTGGGTTCCTCTGAAAAGCGTATCTTTGCGCCCACTTTGAAACGTCCTGGGGTACCAATGGGTCCCACTATCAGGGTAAAACGTCAGGTTATGTCAGCTCAATCGCCATTTATCTTACCCCTCAGCGGGCTTGGTCAGGGGATTTATCAGTACGACCTTACGGTAGATGATGATTTTTTCGCCTCCTTTCCGGATGCACCGATACAGCATGCTAACGTTGCCCTCAGGCTAACGGTAGATAAGCAAGCCCGGCAAATGATACTGGATTTCGATTTTTCCGGTACCGTTCGTACGGATTGTGATCGTTGCCTCGCAGCAGTGGACTTCCCCGTTGAGGATCAGGGACAGTTGGTGATCAAATTCAGTCCTGAAGCCTCCAGCCTGGAGGAAGAAGGTGAACTGGTTTATCTGCACCCCGATACCAGCCTTTTCAACGTCGCGCCTTATGCTTACGAACTGGTCATTCTGGCCCTGCCAATGATTCGTACGTTTGCCTGCCGGGAAGGAAACCCTCCTTACCCCTGCGACGAAGATATGCTGGACCGCATCGCTGAAACCATCGATGAGTCATCGGCATCTGATTTACCTTCCGGTGATGAGGATGATGACAAACCCAGCCCCTGGGACGCCCTCAAAGATTTAAAATAAACGTTACAAGCATAAAATTTACCTAGGTAATGGCACATCCTAAGAGTCGGATTTCCAAGCAGCGCAAGCGCAAGCGTCGTACTCACTACAAGGCTACGGCTCCTTCTATCACGGTTTGTCAGACGACTGGCGAGACCCACATGCCGCACCGCGCGTACTACGACGCGGACGGTAACCTCTTCTACAACGGCAGCATGCTCGTAAAAGCCCCTGAGGTAGTTGCAGAAGAAAGCGCTGAAGACGACGAGTAACCCTTACTAATGCCTTCCCACCAGGGAAGAACTTCGGTAGCCCGTCAGCGTACGCTGACGGGCTACCGGTTGTTGGGGAAACCCCTCCGGCAGGCTGAGGCCCTGCCCACCGCAAATGGGACT